>URHI01000016.1 GCA_900547565.1 uncultured Eubacteriales bacterium
CGGGAAATCGGCGGGGTTCAGTGTGACGAGCAGGGCCGCATTCGCGTTTTCGCCGTCACGCGCATGGTCGGACATCCCGTTCGTCACGACGCCGCCCGGCTCGCTGGCCGCGCAGACCACTTCCCCGCCCGGGCACATGCAAAATGTGTATACCCCGCGCTCGCCTGTCGTATCCGACAGCGTGTATTCGGCCGGACCAAGCCGCACGTCACCGGCATAACGCCCGTACAACGCCCGGTCTATATCCTGTTGCAAATGTTCTATGCGAACACCCACGGAAAACGCTTTGGGCTCTATTACAACTCCCCTGCGCTGCAGCATACCGTAGGTATCCCGGGCGCTGTGTCCCGGTGCCATAACCAGCGCACCGCAGTATATATCGCCCTGCGTTGTTATGGCTACAAGTCCTCCCGGACACTCTTTTACGTCATCAAGCCGACAGTTGAACATGACTTTTCCGCCGCGCGCCGTTATTTCATCCAGCAGGCTTTGCGTCACGCCGCGCAGAATATCTGTGCCGACATGCGGCTTTGCTCTTGTGAGTATATCGGCAGGCGCACCGTGCTCGGCCAGTGTTTTCAGCACGTATGAACAGCGCGCATCGGAAATCCGCGTTACCAGCTTACCGTCGGAAAATGTTCCTGCACCGCCGGCACCGAACTGTATATTTGACTCGCTGTTGAGAATATGGCGCGATGTGAATGTTTCAACCGCCGCCACGCGTTCGGCCACACAGCCTCCGCGCTCGATAACAACGGGTGAATATCCGCATCTTGCCAGCAGCAATCCGCAGAACATACCTGCCGGGCCTGTCCCCACCACAAGCGGCGGTGCGGCAAGAGGTTCGTTTCCTCGTACAAGCTCGAGCTCCGGGCTTGAATATTCACGCCCGCCAAGCCTGCTCAGCGCCGCGCCTGACGGTAGTCTGCCCGCCTCTCCCTCGACAAACACAGTGCATATCAACCGTATATCATCGCGATGCCGGGCATCTATAGCTCTGCGGTACAGCTTTAAATTAAGACCGGCGGGATTGTATCCCGCCAATCTCAGTTTGCGGCCGGCTGCCGCAAGTATGTCATGCTCTGTGGCATCAAAGCTGAGATTAACGCCGTCAAGCAATATTCTCCGGGTTACCGTCATCAGTATATCCTTTCAATGTCAATGGAAACGCCTCTCTCGGAATCAACCACCGAAACGCCTTCCGGCAGTTCAAACTCGCTGATGTGCAGTATGAGCGGCTCTCCTACCCGTATTTCACCGTCATTAACAGTATACACATACAATTCATTAATTCCGCTGACCAGCTGCGGGTCACCGACAATCGTCACTTCCGACGGATGCATGCTGACATTGTAATTCGAACTGACGCCGTTGGTAAACTTGATTTTGAGCGGCACTGTTTTGGTTGTTGTAACCTTTACCGACACCTTAATCTCTGTTACATTACACTTGACGTACGGGTTTGAAATAAGCATGCCGTATTCATCATACAGCCCGACCGTTCCCACAAGATTGAGACTCTTGTCGATCACACCCGCGTTGAACGACACCGCCGCGTACGAAACCGTATCAAGCACCGATGCAGGGCCGCTTATAATAACCGTTTCATGGTCAGCCACCGGATCGCTGAGCGAATATGCCGCGTTGAGCACATAGTCAAGTCTGACCTTGACATCGACCGTCCTGCTTGTATTTATATCGACATTGACCGAGATTTGGCTCGGTTCAATGGACACCAGCGTAGAGTTTTTGGGGAGCTCGACCTGAACAGGAAGGTTATAGCGTCCCGTTTCAGTAATCTGACTTACATCGACATATATACGCACATCGTCGGCAGTCAGAGATCCTATATCGCCTCGCTTACCGGACAGCGTAACTGTAACGGTTTTATCGTAGCCTTCGATGACCGACATATTGCCGGTGCTCAGCGACGACGCGCCGTCAATATTGACAGTAACACCCGAAATGCTCTGTTCAAACCCCGTAGTTTCGGTGCTCATGACGTACAGCCACACCGAAACCGCCAACAGAAGGCAAAACGCAAATGCCCACCTGTCGCCGCGGGTTCCTCGCTTGCCGGTAAGCCAATCACGCACTATTTCATAATAGCCCTTGACAATACCCACCACACGCCCGCCGAAATCATTACAGCGTGTTTCGTTGTCACTGCTCTGTGCGGGATCGCCCGTTACACGCGACTCGGAATTTGCAGACTCGGAGTCTATCATTTCTTGGTTTTGTTTATCGTCCATTGTTGGCATCTCCTGAATTGTTTTTACGTGCTGACGACAAGCCGGAGCGCGACACGCGCTGACCGTTATGTGACAGCAGGGCAAGCAGGGCATGCTTGAGAGTGTTGTAGTTGTAGTTGCGGGTTATCTGCCCCTCGCAGGCAATCGAAATAATTCCCGTTTCCTCCGAAACAACGACTACAACCGCGTCGCTGACTTCGCTTATACCTATTGCCGCCCGGTGACGTGTACCCATGCTGTTGTCAATGTTTTCGGCAGCCGTAAGAGGAAGCACACAGCCGGCAGCGTATATCTGCATATCGCGGATTATAACCGCACCGTCGTGAAAAGGAGCCTTGTCGTAGAATATATTCTGCAAAAGCCGTGACGACAGCTTTGCACTTATCTCATTTGACGGTTTGATATACTCTCCCAGCTTGACCGAACGTTCAATTACTATCAGCGCACCGGTTTTGTACAGCGACATATCACACACCGCCTCGCAAATTGAGTCAATACCTGCATTCAGAGCGGCAAGGTCACGTGTTTCAGTAGAACCTATATTGCGGAAGCCGGAAAGCGGTGTATTGCCCACCTTTTCAAGCGCCGCGCGAAGCTCGGGCTGAAACACGATTATAATAGCAATCATGCCGACCTGATAAAAATTCTGCAATATAAACTTGATGGCGTGCATCTGAAATGCGGTGCTGACGACCAGCAACGCTATAATGACCAACAGACCACTCATTAACTTGCCCGCTCTGCGGTTTTTTATAAAGTGGTAAATAGCAAAAAACAGCAAGGCCAGCAAAAGGATATCAAGGAGATCGACAAATCTTATATCTGCGATCGGCGAGAATACATATTCCCTGAGCTTGCTCCACAGCGTGACGAATATATTTTCTGATTGCATATCCGGCGCTCCTCCGACATAGTACGGCAGTGATTAGATAAATTATTATAACACATAATTGAGCGGATTTCAAATAATTTCGGTCATTATTTACTATTTGTTTATATTTTATTTATATATTCTCCGCGCACGCTCCTATTTGTTCAAATATTTCCATATATTTGCCGTTAAGCGCGTGCAAAAGGCCGTGTCAGAGCCCGGATTGTCAAATTTATATTGATTTCCCGACAATTTTATGATATACTTTTAATATCAAAATCTCACGAGGTAAATTATACCATGAACTTCAATGTTGATATTCCTGTCAGGATAGTTTCAGGGTGCGGATGTCTGAAGCAAAACGGTGCTGAACTCGTTGTCGGAAAGCGTGCGGCCATAGTCTGCGGCGCTCACGGCGCGGCCGCCAGCGGTGCGCTCGGCGATGTGTGCGACATACTTACAGAGGCGCATGTCGAATACCTGATATTTGATAAAATAACCGAAAATCCTCCGCTCGCTATCTGCTTTGACGGCGGTCAGGCCGTACATGCGTTCGGAGCGGATTTTGTGATAGGAATAGGCGGCGGCTCATCGCTCGACGCGGCAAAGGCAGTCGCCGCATTCGCCGCCAACCCCGAAATTGAGCCGGAGCAGTTGTTTGATGACACAGCGCTGACAAGCTTTCCGCTTCCGCTGGTGCTCATTCCGACCACAGCGGGCACAGGCAGTGAGGCAAATCCTTACGCGGTAATGACACTTCCCGACGGATTGCGCAAGCGTTCATTCAAGCACCGGGGGGCCTGGGCACGTGTTGCATTTCTCGACCCCGCATACACATACTCACTTCCCCACCGCAACACTGTTTCTTGCGCACTCGATGCCTTTGCACACGGACTTGAATCCTACATGTCACCAAAGGCAAACGAGCTGTCAAAAATGATGGCCATGTACGCCATGCGCGGTATCTGGGACGTGCTTACGCGCTATCCCGAAACCTTTGACGCCGACATGCGTGAAACACTGCTGTACTGCTCATGTGCCGCCGGAATTGCAATAAGCGTAACCGGTACCGGCTTCCCGCATCCGCTCGGATATCCGCTGACGCTCATAGACGGTATACCGCACGGGGCAGCCTGCGCAGTTTTTGACGGCGACTACATTGAATATAATGAGCGTACCGAAGAGGGACGGCAGCGTATGAGTGAAATATACGCCTCACTCGGAACTACGCCGCGCATCATGAAGGAATACCTTCCCGCGCTGTCTGAGGTCGATCTGTCACTGACAGCCGATCAGATAGCTGAGCATGTTGAACTGGTCTGCGGTGCCAAGAATTATTCCAACAGTCCGTATATCATCACAAAAGACGAAATGATTGAGATATATAACAAACATTTTTTGAAATCGGTTCAGAAAGGTAACAAAAAATCATGCTCGAGCAACTGAAAAAAGAAGTTTATGAAGCCAATATGCAGCTGGTGCGCCATGATCTTGTGATATTCACATGGGGCAATGTCAGCGGAATTGACCGCAAACGCGGGCTGGTCGTCATCAAGCCGTCCGGAGTGGAATACGACAAAATGTCTCCTATGGACATGGTGGTGGTTGACCTTGACGGAAACATCGTGGAAGGCTACCTGAAGCCTTCATCAGATACGCCCACACACCTTGAGCTGTACCGCGCGTTTCCCAACATCGGCGGAATCACGCATACACATTCTCTTTACGCCACATCTTTCGCACAGGCAGGACGCAGTATAAAGCCGTTCGGAACCACGCATGCCGACTATTTCGGAGGTGCAGTTCCCTGCACACGTAAAATGTCGCCCAGCGAAATTGCCGGCGACTACGAAAAGAATACCGGACTTGTCATAGCCGAGACCTTCCAGAATATATCTCCCGACCGTATCCACGGGGTACTGGTCTACTCGCACGGACCGTTTACTTGGGGGAAAAACGCATCCGAGTCGGTCGAAACTGCTGTCGTGCTGGAAAACATAGCCCATATGGCACTCAATACCGAGATACTTCAGGTCGCTGTCGGAGCCAACGGAGGAGTGCCAATGCAACAGGATCTACTCAATAAGCACTTTGACCGCAAGCATGGCCCCGGAGCCTACTATGGCCAGTAATGACATCACATAAGAATAAAAGCTGTTCAATATAAGCATCAAGCACCCGTATTGAGATGTGGTTTTATCTCAATGCGGGTGCTGTTATTATTGTCAGAGATACAAATGCCGGGGCTTATTTTGCGCCTCTGCCGGCTTTGAGCAGATCGTGCTTGACCTGCCACAGTCTCTCGGACAAGTCGACATAATAGTTATGCGGATTGGTAAAACGCCGTACCTCGTCCCATATGCCCTCTATCTCGGCGGCACAATGTCGGCGTATGTCGTCAAGTGCCGGCAATTTATACACCTGCAGACCGGATTTGAACACAGGTACCAACAGTTCGGTTGCGGTGAAATCCGTCATAGTTTTGCGTTTCCAGGTGTACTCGGGATCAAATATCTCCAACGGACGGCTGTCATCGATCACTTCATCGTACACGCACAACAGATCTGCCTCCGCCTTGCCGCTCTCTCGACCGCGCAGACGGTACACTTTTTTGAAATGAGGAGTTGTAATTTTACCGACATTTTCACTGATTTTGATTTTGGGAATTATCTCGCCGTCATGTTCCACGGCACACAGCTTGTACACCGCTCCGAACACAGGGGAGCTTTTTGAAGTTATAAGCCGCTCACCTATACCGAAAGCGTCTATCTCGGCGCCCTGACGGATCAGCTCGCGTATGATGTACTCGTCAAGCGAGTTTGAAATGACTATTTTGCACTGCGGGAACCCGGCTTCTGTCAGCATTTTGCGCGCTTTCTGCGTCAGATATGTGATATCGCCGGAGTCGATACGTATGCCGCACTTGGTTATTCCGCGCGGGACCAATACCTCGCGGAAGGCCTTTATAGCATTTGGAATGCCCGATTCCAGTACATTGTACGTATCAACCAGCAGCGTGCAGTTCTCGGGATAAATTTCACAATAGGTTTTAAAAGCAGTATATTCGTCGTCAAACATCTGAACCCATGAATGTGCCATCGTACCGGTCGCCGGGACACCGTAAGCCTCGTCAGTAATGGTGCAAGCAGTGCCGGAGCACCCGCCGATATATGCCGCACGTGCGCCAAGTATTGCAGCGTCAGCTCCCTGTGCACGGCGTGAACCGAATTCGCTTATGGGTCTGCCTTTGGCGGCACGCGTCATACGCGAAGCCTTGGTCGCAATAAGCGACTGATGATTAAGTGCCATAAGCAGATATGTCTCGATGAACTGTGCTTCAATGGCAGGCGCACGTACAGTGATAAGCGGCTCGCCCGGGAACACCACAGTCCCTTCCGGTACTGCCCACATGTCGCCGGTAAAGCGGAATTTACGCAGATATGCCAAAAAATCCTCATCAAAGCATCCTTTTGAGCGCAGGTATTCAATGTCATCATCATCGAAATGCAGCTCGTTGATGTAGTTCACGATCTGCTCAAGTCCCGCGGCAACGGCATAGCCGCCGTTATCCGGATTGTCACGGTAAAAAGCGTCAAAGTAGACAATTCTGTTGCCTATGCCGGACTTGAAATAACCGTTGCCCATGGTTATTTCATAAAAGTCACACAGCATTGTAAGATTTCTGTCAATGTTTTTCATAGCAAAACCCTCTGAAAATATATATTGTTCTAAGTATAGCACATTTTAATGAAATATGCAATTATATTATTGAAAAATTGTGCCGGATATGATAGAATAAAAACAAATCAAAACATATACGGAGGTACAAAAATGTCAACCGATTCCGGCTACATAAACGCACGTCTGACATATGCCGAAGCAGGCATAGACACCGAGGCCGCAATTTCACGGCTCACATCGCTTCCCATATCCCTACACTGCTGGCAAGGCGATGATATACACGGATTTGAGGGCGGCGCGTCGCTTGACGGAGGCATACAGGTTACCGGCAACTATCCCGGTGCGGCACGCACACCTGAGGAGCTAATGGCCGATATCGACTTTGCGCTGGCACACATTCCCGGTCATCACCGCATTAATCTTCACGCAAATTATGCCATATTCACTGACGGCGAAAAAGTTGACCGCGACGCATTGGAACCGCGGCACTTCGAGCCGTGGGTAAAATTCGCCAAAGAGCGCGGACTGGGCATAGACTTCAATCCCACACTGTTTGCCCACCCTATGGCAGCAGGCCTGACGCTGTCAAGCCCGGATGAAAACATACGTCACTTCTGGATACGCCACTGCATAGCATGTCTGCGTATTTCCGAGTATTTTGCGACCGAGCTTGGCACTCCCTGCCTTATGAACATATGGATCCCCGACGGTCTCAAAGACATTCCGGCAGACCGCATGGCTCCCCGCGCCCGCTTTGCCGAGTCGCTTGACACCATTCTCGCAGCCGGATACGACCACTCCAAGGTGTTCATTTCGCTTGAATCCAAAGTATTCGGCATCGGACTGGAATCGTATACAGTTGGTTCGAGCGAGTTCTGCATCAACTACGCCGCCTCCCGCGGAATACTCTCGCTCATGGACAACGGTCACTACCATCCTACCGAGTCGGTTGCCGACAAAATACCGTCTATGCTGCTGTTCTCCGACAGGCTTGCACTGCACGTCACACGACCTGTGCGCTGGGACAGTGACCATGTCGTCCGCTTTGACGACGAAACACGCAGTATTGCAGATGAATTGGTTCGTTGCAACGCACTCGACCGGACATTTATAGCTCTTGACTACTTTGATGCCAGCATCAACCGCATAGCTGCCTGGATCATCGGCATGCACAGCCTTCAAAAATCACTGCTTTATTCCCTGCTGACACCGCACAAAAAATTGTCCGCACTTCAGGATGCGGGAGACTTCACACAGCTCATGGTTGTCAGTGAACAGCTAAAAACACTCCCGTTCGGAGAAGTATGGAACGAGTTCTGCCGCAGAAATTCGGTCGAACCGGGACTGCAGTGGTTTGAAGACGTCAAAAAATATGAACACGACGTACTGTCGGCCAGGAGGTAAATATCATGCTGTATAAAAAGAATTCCGCTCCCGAGCTTTCGGATGAGCTGTTCCGCTCTCCAAGCTGTGAATACCGAGGAACACCGTTCTGGTCGTGGAACTGCAAGCTGGAGCATGACGAGCTTATGCGACAGATCGACATTCTCAAGCAAATGGGCTTTGGCGGATTTCACATGCATGTGCGTTCCGGCATGGCCACCCCCTATCTGAGCGACGAATTTATGGAGCTTGTCGACGCTTGTGTGGATAAGGCGGAAAAAGAGGACATGCTTGCATGGCTCTATGACGAGGATCGCTGGCCGTCCGGCTTTGCCGGCGGACTTGTCACATCCGATCCGCAGTACCGCATACGATATCTTCTGTTCACACCAACGCCATATGAAGTTGAAGGCGGCAAGCTCAGAGAAGGAAATGAGCAGGCAACGGCGCTTCGAAGTGGGCTCGGCAAGCTGATAGCCGTGTTCGATGTGGAGCTTGACGAGGACGGCTGTCTGCGTCGGTATGAGCGGGTCGAGCCAAACGCCACACCGCGAGGACGGCTGTGGTACGCTTACGTTGAATCTCCTCAGTGTTCGCCGCGCTACAACGGTGCAACATATGTAAACGTGCTGGATCGCAAATCAATACAGCGCTTCCTTGAGGTCACACACGAGCGTTACTTTGAACGCTTCGGCAAGGAATTTGACCGGCGTATACCCGCAATTTTTACCGATGAACCGCAATTCACACACAAAACTACGCTGAGTTTTTCGAATATTGCACGCGACCAGGCAATGCCATGGACAGACGATCTTCCTGACACTTTCCGGGAAGCGTACGGAGAGGAGCTGATCCCCCACATTCCCGAGTTGTTCTGGGAGCTTCCGGGCAACCGTGTGTCGATAACAAGGTATCACTTTCACGATCATGTAACCGACCGGTTCGTCACAGCATTTGCCGATACATACGGCAACTGGTGCCGGAAGCATAATATTATGATGACGGGGCACGTCATGCATGAACCGCGCCTCGAATCACAGACACGCAGTGTGGGAGAGGCAATGCGTTCATACCGTTCCTTCCAACTGCCGGGCATAGATATGCTTGCCAATCGGTATGAGCTGACTACCGCCAAGCAGGCGGCATCGGCCGTCCACCAGTACGGCCGCGAAGGCATGCTCAGCGAGCTGTACGGTGTCACCGGCTGGGATTATGACTTCCGCGGTCACAAGCTGCAGGGTGACTGGCAGGCCGCACTGGGAGTCACTGTGCGCGTTCCTCATCTTTCGTGGGTGTCTATGGAGGGCGAGGCCAAGCGCGACTATCCTGCTTCAATCAGCTATCAGTCCAGCTGGTATACCGAATATTCATATGTTGAAGACCATTTTGCTCGGCTCAATACAGCGCTCACGCGCGGTCGCCCCGACATTCGCGTGGGCGTAATACACCCAATCGAAACAATGTGGCTGCATTGGGGGCCGTCCGACCGGACAGGGCTGATACGCAGCCAGCTCGACACCGACTTCCAGAATCTCACCTCATGGTTGCTTTATGGCTCGATAGACTTTGACTTTATATCCGAAGCGCTCTTGCCCGAACTGTGCTCAGAAGGCGAAGCCCCGCTTAAGGTCGGGCATATGTCATACGACGCCATCATTGTCCCCGGCTGTGAAACACTTCGTTCCTCGACCGTCGAGCGACTGACCGGTTTTGTACGTAACGGCGGCAAGCTGATATTCATGGGAGAATCCCCAAAATATGTCGATGCACGCAGTCAGCATGCTGACTATGTGCAGACACTGTACAGAGCTGCTACTTCAATTCCGTTTGCCAAGGCCGCGCTGCTAAACGAGCTTGCGCCGTTCCGCACACTTGAGATCCGTGGAGACAACGGCAGTCTGACTGAGAATCTTCTGTATCAGCTGCGCCGTGACGGCGACGACCGCTGGCTCTTCATTGCAAACGGCAAAGAACCGTATAACAACGACCTGTCAAAGCGGCAGTCAATTATAATCATACTGCCCGGCCGCTGGACTGCACGGCTGTACAATACGCTTGACGGCACCATATCGCATGAATCCGTAAGCTACCGTGGTGATTCCACAGTAATATCACACAGTCTCTACCAGCATGACAGCCTTCTGTTGCGACTGACTCCCGGAACCGACAACGAAACAGCAATACCGGCACCACGCAAAGCGGCAGCGCAGGTACTGCTTCCGCCGTCTGTCGGATACACGCTGGATGAGCCGAACGCGCTGTTACTTGACACCGCAGAATATTCATTTGACGGTGGAGATGTTCAGGCTGAAGACGAGCTGCTGCGAATAGACACTGCCTGCCGCCGCTCACTCGGCTGGACGCCTTGGAACGGCAGTGCCAATCAGCCATGGTGCCTGCCGGCTACCGAGCCTGAGCACCGCATAAAGCTGATATTCAGTATAGACAGCGACATTGACTACAGCGGCGCACGTTTGGCGCTTGAAACACCGGAAACGGCAGAAATCACCTTTAACGGGCAACGTATAGACAACACTCCTAACGGCTGGTATGTCGACCGGGCAATAAAGACTGTCGCATTGCCTCCGATACACCGCGGAGCCAATCGGCTTGAAATAGTATATCCGTTCGGTCAGAGAACAGCGGTAGAATGGTGCTATATTCTTGGTGACTTCGGAGTCAGCGTCTGCGGACGTTGCAAGCGCATAACAAAACTGCCGGATAAGCTGACATTCGAGAGCATTACAACGCAGGGTCTTGCCTTCTACGGCGGAACAGTTACTTATCACACCGAGGTAGAAACACATGGCGAAGAAATTGAAGTTACAGTTCCGCAATACCGGGCCGGAGCTGCCAAGGTATCGCTGGATGGCGGCAAGGCGGAATACGTCACATATGCACCATATCGCACGGTGTTCTCAAATATAGCGCCCGGGCGGCATAGGCTAGACATAAAGCTTTATCTGACGCGCATAAACGGATTTGGCCCTGTACATTGTGCTGACTCAAAAATGTCCTATCCCGGCCCCGGCTCTTACCGTACGACCGGCGACAGCTGGTGCTATGAATATCGGCTGAAGTCTCAGGGACTGACTGCATCACCATGGGTGAAGCTGCTCACAAATAAATAATTAATATTTCTGCAACAATAAAATTGTCCCCATGTGGCATAAGATCTGCCACATGGGGATTTTCCGTATTCGAACTTATTCAATCAATATTATCGAAGTTGTCGTTAAATTTGCCAACAAGTCGATCCAGTAGCTTTATCTGCGACTTCATCAAAGTTGAGTAATCGGTGGCTCCATCAGCTAAAGCATCTCTGAATTTCTGGAAGGTTATCTTCTGAAATGTCATGGTAAAAATACGTCCTATGTCAAAGCTCAGCGTTTCGCGCAGTATATCATACATCTGAGCGGTCTTGTTGTCATGTGCATATTTGACCTTCATACCTTCCTCAAACAGCACGGGAGTTACCTGTCTGTAACCTTCAGATGCCATGCACTCAAGAGTCACCGCTGCATTTTCATCGTTTTTGCTGCCCTTGGAAATGCCGTAAAGAGTGTACGGGAATCCGAGAATGGTGGAGTAATTTTCTTGCGCAGAGTCATACTTGGGAACCGGAACGATTCCGAACTCGAAGCTGACATCCTTAAGGTCCTTGGAGGCTATCTGAACACGGTCATACCTGAACAGTGAGCGGTCTTCAACAAAAATGTTCTTGTCATAGAAGGCAAAGTTTCCTTCGTTAAGATAGGACCTGACCTTGTTCACCAGATTGACAGCCTTTTCGCCGTTGATGTCTGCAGATACAACTACCTGACCTTCAGAGTTCTTGTCCATGGTCCTGAGTCCGGCACCGTAATAGAAAGGATCGAGATGGACAGTGCTGGAGAGAGTAAAGGCAAACGTATCACCATTATCAACGGTATTATTGCCATCATCATTGTATATGTTCTGGGACATTTCGATCATTTTATCCAGCGTCCACTGATTGTTGTCAACCAGGTCATAAGGATTTTCGAGGCCGTATGTGGCAAGCATTTCCTTGTTGAAAAAGCAGCAGTACATCATGTACAGCATGTTAGTGGAAATGTCGCCCGACGCAAAGTACAGCTTGTCGTTTATGGTAGACTCTTCGAGCAGGTTATCCGGCCACCAGGGCTTTTCAAAATCCAGCGTGCTGTATTGCGTAAGATCCCTGACCATGCCTTTATATGCCATTGTAGCTATAACCATACTGTATGCTGCCACAACATCGTACTCGCAAAGGCCCGAGGTAATGTCGGCATTTGCCTTGGCAACAAACTCGTCCTGTTTTTCGTATTTACCGGGACTGGGAACAAAATTCAGCTTTACTTTAAGTCTGTCCTCAATAGTCAAATTCCTGGAATAAATAGAGTCGTTAACACTCTCACCGGTCTGTTCGTTAACAAAGAACTCCACGTTCTCAGCGTCTTCCCAGTAAAGGAATGTAACATCGCTGTTTTTGAGATCTGTGTCCGGGTCAATGCAATCTTTGAGATATCCGTTTTCATCATACTGACCGTCAGACGGAATGTCCGGATTGTTGGAATCCGGGGTTCCAGGTGTAGTATCCGCGTGGGGGGTAGTTGTATCAGCAGGATTATCGTCGCCGTTATTTGCGCATCCCACCGCTACAGCAAGCAACATGAGCAGGCACATAAATAATGCTATGGATCTTTTCATGGTTCCTTCCCTTTCTTTGATTTACAATTATGCCATTATTTTATCACATTGCGTCGGCTACTTTGTTAACAAAATGTTAACATTTTTCTTGATTCATATAAAAACCCTCTGGAACTGCTTACTGTTCAGTGCAGCTTCAAGTGTCGGCTCTACAAGCGAGAAATCCGCCACCATGGAATAAGGCTTACCTACAGGATCGTCCTGGGCAAGTGGAACAAAATATATATTTTTGCGTGACATGAGAAGCGCCATATTTTTAAGATTTGCCGACAGCACGTCATTGGACGCCAAAGCAATTACAAGCGGGCGGCTGCAGCGCAAATGGCCGCCATGGTAACTGCCGTATCTGTTATACCGCATGCCAGTTTAGCCAGTGTATTACCGGTACAGGGGCATATTATCAGCGCCTCCATAGGAGTACGCGGACCTAAAGGTTCTGCATCGACTATTGTGTGTACTATTTCACGGCCGCACAGCTGTGTCACCTTTTCGCGCAGTGCGGTACACTCACCGAATCTGGTGGAGGTTGAGTAAACATTTTCACTCATTATCGGGAGTATGTCGCGTCCGGAGAGCCGCAGCCGCGCCAGCTGTTCAATCGCCGCGGCATGCGTGCAGAAGGAACCGCACATTGCAAAGCCGGTCATTGAACTACCCCCTCACGTGATAATATGTCAAGTATTGTATCGCAGATTATGTTTCCTGCAGTGTACGGCGAACACTTGCCGGGCAGTGACAGCGCCCAGATAACACGTACTCCACATTCACCTGCCACACGTGAATCAACACCGCCCGGAGCCGATGCCAGATCTATTATCAGAGTGTTCTTGCATATTCCGGGAAGTACATTCCCGTCAAACAGCCAGTATGGGACCGTGTTGAAGATCACATCGTAGCCTTCCCCAAGCACGCGCAGGCTGCTGACACCGTCCCGAACCTGAATTCTAAGCGTGCCGTATCCGCAGTTCTCCGCCCACGCAAGATCAACACCCTTACGTGCCGCAACCGTCACCTGCGCTCCGAGTGCGGCCAGTATTTTTGCCAGCGTGCGTCCGACTCGTCCGTAACCGATAACGGCAACGCGAGCACCGTGTATTGTAACGGGTAGCTCATTCATGGCTATGGCCACCGCACCCTCGGCGGTCGGAACCGCATTTTTAATTTGAAGCTCCTCCGACTCAAAATAATCCCACGCGCGGTGTCCTGCTGTATCCGCCATACTCTTGAATGCCGGAGTAAAACGGCCTCCCAGCACCGGCGTTCCCGGAGGCAGTGCATCAATGAGTTTGGACAGCTTGAGACGCCAAGGTGACTCGGGATCAGACATGGGACAGTTTACCCTGACGCCGTCGGACGACGCAGGAAGCGGCAGTATCACCGCATGACAGCCTGCCACTGCATCTTCCCAACGATCACAGCGCACCGCACCTCCGAGCGCCTCTTCGCCGTGTCCAAGCCCCCACACAGCCGTTTCAAAGCCCAGCCCCGACAGCCGCCGCGCTACCGCCAACTGCCGGGCATCTCCGCCCAACAGGGCGAGTTTTATATTATTGTCAAACATAATGTTGTCCTTTCAGAATAAAATGGTTTCCATAGCCAGTTTATGAAACGGCGGACACAGGTGCCACTCACTGCGCTTGACAAAGCATACGATACATGGTAAAATAATGCTGTTATTTTTATGAAACGGAACAACAAAATGCAGACAACAACCTTTATTGATAATTTCATCACACCGCGCCTGACACGCTCACCCGACGGCAGGCTGTTGTTCGACGGTTTTGACTGCGAACAGCTTGCAAGGCAGTACGGCACACCGCTGTACCTTATGAGTGAAGACACGGTACGAGCCAATTGCCGCCGTCATTTAAATGCACTGCGACGATATCTCGGAGCCGATGCGGTGGCGGCATATGCCGGCAAGGCGCTGTCCTGCCGTCAGATATACCGTATTATTGCCGACGAGGGCATGTACGCCGACGCGGTGTCCTCAGGCGAGCTGTACACTGCCTACGCCTCCGGTTTTGATATGTCGCACATAATATTTCACGGCAACAACAAAACCCCGGCAGACATAGCCTACGCTCAGAAGCTCGGCGTAGGGCTCATTGTGGCAGACAGCTCCTATGAGGTGGCCATGATAAGCCGCTCGGCTGCGTCTGCGGGTATAGTGCAACCAATATTGCTGCGTCTTACCCCCGGCATTGATGCTCACACACACCAAAAGATAAGTACCGGGCAGGCAGATTCCAAGTTCGGTATACCTATAGACCGTGCACCGGAGGCAGTTGCACACGCGCTGTCAATGCCGGGTGTGCGGCTGGACGGCATACACTGCCATATCGGATCCCAGATATCAGACCCGAAGCCGTTCTGCGATGCGCTTGAGATCTTGCTCGATGCGCTATCCGGGCTACAATCAGATACCGGCTTTACCGCACGGATAATCAACCTCGGGGGCGGTTTCGGCGTGCGATATGTTGATTCGGACACAGCCGCAAACCCGGATACAATTTTTTCCGCGCTTGGAAGTATGCTTGATGACTTCTGCCGCACCCGCCGATATCCACACCCTGCCGTAATTACCGAGCCGGGGAGAAGTATTGTGGCAGATGCCGGCATCACACTGTACACGGTCGGCAACATCAAGCAGTCCGGTGCCGGAACAACATATGTATCGGTTGACGGCGGCATGGCTGACAACCCTCGATATGCACTGTACTGCGCACCGTACACTGCACTTGCGGCAGTTGAGTCACCCGGAGGTAGCGCTACTATATCCCATACCAGCGCTCCACTCTCCGACGAGGATTATTTGCCAACCGAATTCAATCTTCCTGATACGGCATTCAACGACTGTGCAATAGTAGGCCGCTGCTGTGAAAGCGGCGACATACTGGTGCCTCACGCTCATCTGCCGCGTGTCTGTCCCGGTGACATAATTGCCGTGCTAAATACCGGAGCATATAATTACTCCATGGCCTCAAATTACAATCGCCTTCCCCGCCCTCCCATTGTCATGCTGCACAACGGCAAGGCTTACGTCGCCGTCCGGCGGGAAACGCCCGAGGACGTTGCCGCGCTGGATTGCTGACATAGATGTACAAAAAACAGATAGGTGGTACTGCACAAGTCCGTTTTTAAGGACATATGCACATATCAGTACAACCTATCTGTTTTACTTTATTTACATTCAAACCAACTGTCGCCCTGCTCGACGTCAACCGTCAGCGGCACGGGTAGGCTGACCGCCCCCTCCATCTCCTCGCGGAGAATTGTCCGTGCCTCATCGGCACAGTCACGGTTGGCCTCAATAATCAGTTCATCATGCACCTGCAAGATCAGCTTGGCATCAATTCCCGACTGCCGCAGGCGGCGCTCGACATTTATCATGGCAAGCTTGATTATATCCGCAGCCGAGCCTTGGATCGGGCTGTTCATAGCCACTCGCTCTCCGAACGCGCGAAGCTGATGCTTCTGTGAGCTGAGCTCGGCAATATAGCGGCGGCGACCGAATATTGTGGTAACGAAGCCGTCCTCATAGGCGCGTCGTATCGTAGTCTTGAGATAAGCGTCGATAGCGGGATAACTGGCCAGATAATCGGCAATGTAGCGTTTTGCCTGCGACACCGATATGCCAAGATCCTGTGACAGCGAATATTCTCCGATACCATACATAATGCCGAAGTTAACCGCTTTGGCACGCTTACGGAGTTCGGGAGTAACGTCTTCCGGCGGTACTCCGAAAACAGTTGCCGCTGTGCTGGTGTGTATGTCTGCACCCGACAAAAAAGCGCCTATCATGTTTTCGTCTCCTGAGATAGCGGCCAGCAAACGCAGCTCAATTTGCGAATAATCGGCATCAATTAGTACATATTTTTCATTTTTGGGCACAAAAAATCTTCTGAGTTCGCGTCCAAGCTCCGTCCTGACGGGAATATTCTGCAGATTCGGATCAGTAGATGACAGGCGTCCTGTCGCAGTGCCGGTCTGTTTGAAATTGGTGTGCACACGTGCGTCGCTGTCCGCTACCTTGAGCAGGCCGTCGACATATGTGCTTTTGAGCTTGGTAACCTGACGGTATTCAAGTATATCCTCTATAATAGGATGATACGGCCGCAGCTTGTTGAGTATTTCGGCACCGGTTGAAAATCCGGTTTTGGTCTTTTTGTCGACCGGCAGCCCGAGGCGGACAAACAGCACCTCGCCGAGCTGTTTGGGCGAATTGATGTTGAACTCGCCGCCTGCACGGTAATATATGCGCTCCTCCAGCTCATGTGCAACCTGAGACAGTCTCTCGCCATAGTCACTTATTCCGCTGCAATCCACATGAAATCCGGCTTGCTCCATATCGCACAATACTGCCGCGAGCGGCATCTCAATGTCATATAACAATTTGTCCTGACCACTCTGACTCACCTTTTCTATGAGCACCGGCTCCAGTTGCATAATATATCTGACAGCCGGTATCTTATCGTTCAGCACCTGACCGAGATGCTCCATTACAAGCCTCGGCAACTCAAAGCTGCTGTCATTTGAATTAACCACGTAGGCTGCCAGCATGGTGTCAACAAAACAATTACGCCACAAAACGCCATATGCGTTCAACTTCTTATAAATATTTTTGCAATCGTGACATATTATTTTATGCTTTTCAAGGAATCCGCTCAGCTCTGCCGCGCTGCCGTTGTATCGATATACCTTACTTCCATCGCACAAAAGTATACTGTCCCCGCTGAAGTCCAGTGCAATTTTTTCGCAGCTAAGTCCGATAAGTGAAGCACCGTCAAGCTCATGCACGCTTGCGGATTCCGACAGGTCCTCCTCACCGTCCTGTGCGCTGTCAGCGGTTTGACCGTCACCAAGATCAAACCGCTTTATAAGCCCGGCAAACTCAAGCCGAACAAACAGCTCCCGCGCTGCAGATCGGTCAAGCTGCCCGTCGGCCAGCTCTGAGATATCCGGCAATCCCGGCACGTCCCGACAGATTGTCGCGAGCTGTTTTGACATTAATGCCGACTCGTGTCCTGAGGTCAACTTGGCCAGCATGGTCTGGGTAAACCCGGCAGAATCAAGTCCGGCATAAAGGCCGTCAAGCGACCCAAATTTTGCGATATATTTCAGTGCCGTTTTTTCACCGATACCGGCCACACCCGGAATGTTGTCGGACGCATCTCCCATAAGCGCCTTAACGTCTACAAACTGCTCCGGTGTCACACCGTACTCATCAATAAAATGCGTCCGGTCAAATGTAACCGTTCCCTTATTTGTCTCAAGCAGGACGGTAGTTGTGTCGTTTATCAGCTGAAGCGAATCGCGGTCTCCCGTGACTATATATGCCTCAACTCCCTGTCCGGCCGCCTGGGAAGCCAGTGTTCCGAGAATATCATCGGCCTCATAGCCCTCTTTGCTGATGAGCGTAAAGCCGAGCGCCGAGGCACACTCCTTAGCCGGAGCAAACTGCATAGCAAGCTCCTCGGGCATAGCACGGCGGCCAGCCTTATAATCAGCGTACATTTTGTGCCGGAAGGTAGGCGATTTCAGGTCAAACGCAATAGCACAATGATCGGGATGCAGTGCATCAATATGCTTGAGCAATATATTGATCATACCGAAAATTGCGTTTGTGTGCAGTCCGTATGAGGTAGTAAGCGGACGTATGCCATAAAATGCCCGGTTAATTATACTGTTGCCGTCAACGACCAGCAGTTTTTCCATAATTAAATACCTTCCGAATTTATTTTGCATCAACGCCGTATCCGGCGCGTTTTGTTTATTGAATTATACCATTCCCGAATATTATTGTCAACCCCGGCAGGCACCCTGCAATCACTCAGAACAAAAATAACCTCTCCCGCACAGCTGACACTGCGCGGGAGAGTAAATAATAAAAGATTTACTCCTGGCGGTAAGCTCCGGGTGACGGCACCGCATTATTCGATGTCATAGTCTGCTTGCCCGTCATTGTAGGGGACGGATCAAACGTCATTGCACGGTCGGTGTGCAGATCGGTTCCCGGGAACTGCCGGAAATCAAACTCGCACCGCGTAAGCATTTCCTTGTCGCACATGATATCGAGGCGGCGTGCATCACCTGACGCATCAAGGACCGGAACCTCAGTAATCATCAGCTCCTCACCCTCGCTCATCATGACACCGTACCGACGGTCAAAGTCCTCTGCGTCAAGCTCGGCACCGGCCGGACGGACCCAGACTGTGAGTACCCCGCCTGCCTTAACGGTCTGTCCGTCAAAGTGAAGCATATGCTCTTCGACCGGTTGTTTTCCTGTTGTCACCCACAGCCGCGCGGTATGACCGTTAAGACAGATATCGCGTCCGGACATGTTGTAAAGCTGGAAATACATAAACGGATTCTTTACCGTCTTTCCGGCGTGGTCGACTGTATCGCTGCTTGCGGTAAGTATCTCGGTGACAGCCAGCGGCGACAGTACAACAAATCCCGTATCGGTATATCGACGACGACCTATCATCCCGCGTACAACAGCTGAAAGCCGACGCATTCCGACAACATCAGGAAAGTCACAGCTTACCTTTGCCGTACTGCCCTCAGGCAACAAAGGAATCGTCACCGTGCGGTACGGCACGGTGCGCTCAAGGTCAAAGCCGCCCACAGGCGTGAGATAAAAGTCCACCTTTATATCGCGCGCACACGACTCACTCACATTTTTGAATTTAGCGGTAACCGTATGCGGCCTATATTCCTCGCCGCCCCGGCAATGCTCCAGACTGCACAGAGTCAGCGGTGAGGTATTCTCTATCCATACAGGCGCGGTAACCGTATACTTGCCGGCAGAAGTTATACGCAGGTAGTAATAATCGAACTCGGGTGCGACACTAAGACGAAGACGATAGGATTTCAGTGCTCCGGCATTGACCGATGCCACCACTATGTTATCCTCACCCATCAACGCAATATTGCCGATTCCGGACTCACACTCGGTGGAAATTTCAGCCTCCACACGGAGCATGCCTTGGGCGGTTATGCGTGAGCCCATCCAATGACCGTTTATCTTGAAGCGGATCTTCATTGTGGAATCTCCGGTGGAATATGTCCTACGACGACGGAAAGCATCCATAATATTGTCGCGCGTCAGCGCCGGTGCCAGCACATAGGTGGTTGACGGCGTAGCAGTCGTCCAGTTATAATTATGATTGTCCTCACTGAATGTGGGTGATGCGTGCCAGCCGCGCGTCAGCAGGTTGGAATATTCGCGGTCATAACCCGCGCCCTTTATCTCGGACAGGCAGACAGCGCGATCCGCCTCGGGCGAATAGTTGTCGTAATCATGGAAGTTGCCCCAGGGCAATCCGGGATGATTAAACATAGCAACCGCATCGCGGTCACGGCACAGCCGGTCGTAAAGCTCGGGAATTCCCTTGCCGCGTATATCATATTCATACCATCTGCTTCCCAGAACATTCATATGTCCCCACAGCGCGCAGGTATTGTTCCATGTCATTTCAAAGCCAAACAGTGCCGCAAAGTGCCCGGGATCCTCGTATTTATCGGCAATGGCGATCTGACGGCGGTACAGCTCATCATCTATATAATGCGAATGTTCTGTCAGCGCAAAGAAGTCGGCGCCTCCAACATCTCTCGCATAAGCCATGGCCTCCTCCGGCGTGGCAATACCGTCCGAAAAAGCAGTATGGGCATGTATTTCTCCGTGATACAGATTAAGCTCATCCGGCCGGCCGACCGAAAACTCCACACGACGGTATGTTTTGTTGCCCTCGTTATCCTGAAGCATTACCTCATAGCTGTGCTCACCGTAACGCAACGGTTTTGATGGAGTGTAGGTAACGCACCCCGCCTCCCAGCGTGCCAGAGACGTCACGTTCTTTTTGTCCACACACATTACCGAAGCCGTCAGATTTACTCCTGATGCGTCTCCAAAGCGAACACATATTTCCGGAGTCCTCGTGTCGTCGTAACAATATCCGCGTTCCGGCATCAGTCTCGTGATAAACGGCCCGCGCAAATCACGCAGCCGTGTGACCAACGGATGTGCCGCACTGCCCAAAACAATATGCCGAATGCCGTCGTATACGTGAATTGTATAGCACAGACGTTTAAGGTCAAAAATTGCATCCTGTGGCAGCATTACACACCAACGCCCGTCACCCTCACTACAGGCATTGAAGCGGCGGGACTTGCCGCCGGACAGCTTCAGCACAATATATGCGTCGGCGGCATATCCGCCTTCAACTGCAAACCTCAGCGGAGTTTGAGTCCCTTGGGCATTTATAGTAATGTCTGCATCCAACGGGATAAGCGCGGCATATTCTCGGCTCACAACCGGAATCGCCTGTCCGCGATCCAGCACTCCGGGCGTCATCAGCGCCCTGTGCGACACATTTACCCCACGCTCCGGCCGTCTTACATCAATAGTCCACAGTGAAGAATGGCGCACCGGTGTGTCACGGTCACCGTACTCACTAAGATTGTATACCATGCTGTAAACCGACTTTTCCAACCCGTTTTCAGGCAGAGCTTCACGCGGCGTCAGCACAAGCGTGGTGGTTTCGGTCTTTACCGGGAAGCGGTTCATACCGTCAAGCGGCACATACTTTGATGTCGCCTCATCAAACCTGCTGGCCTCAACCGGAATAAGCCTGAAGTCTGTCTTTGTCAGGTCAAATGCCGGCTTCGGGAAGTCCTCCATGGCAACCTCGATAAAGCCTTCACGCGTGAGGTATTTGTTATCGCCCGCCGCATGATGGTTAGGAAGCAGCGGCCAAAGTGCCGCCACCTCACCGGGATTAATTATCTCGGCTCCCGGCACCTCGGAAAGAT
>URHI01000017.1 GCA_900547565.1 uncultured Eubacteriales bacterium
CTGCCGCTGCAGCAATTCTAGCCCGGCTGTCCGCTGACGAAGCCGGCCATGCCCGTATGCTCCGGCGGGCACTAAGCAGATAGCAAATAAAAAGTTCTGCACGCGGCAGAGCACGACCAAAGTCGCCTCCTTTTTGCAAACTCGCTTTTGAAAATATGTCCGTTTCATACTGATTCCACGCCCAAGGCAAATCATCCCCGAAGTACTTAGCCCGCTTTCAGTGCGATTAAATGCAACAAAAAAAGCGCCCGGAGCAAAATGCTCCGGGCGCTGTCATCAAATAATATATACTCAAAACGGCGAACCGTTATTGATACCTGTGGGGTTTTATGTTAATTCTATATAATCCCATGGGGGAAAAATATTATTTGAGTCCGAGGTCAAGTCGCGTAATCAACTGCACGACTTTCACGTATCAGGTTGATCTTGATCTGACCGGGATACTTGACCTCCTGCTTGATCTTGTTAGCCATTTCTCTTGCTATGACCTTCATGCCATCGTCATTGACCTGTTCCGGTTTGACCATGACACGGATCTCACGTCCGGCCTGGATAGCATACGCTTTATCCACTCCGTCAAAGCTGACGGCAATTTCCTCCAGCTTTTCAAGGCGCTTGATGTAGTTCTCCAGATCCTCACGGCGAGCGCCGGGTCTGGCCGCGGATATCGCGTCCGCCGCCTGAACTATAACGGCGATAATGGTCTGAGGCTCAACATCGTTGTGATGTGCCTCGATTGCGTGAATAACATCACGGCTTTCCTTGAACTTCTTGGCTGCGTTCACGCCTATCTGTACATGTGAACCTTCGACATCATGCGGGAACGCCTTGCCTATGTCATGAAGCAGACCTGCACGCTTGGCGGTTGTGCTGTCAACGCCCAGCTCGTCTGCGATCATGCCGGCGATAAACGCCACCTCAACAGAGTGCTTGAGCACGTTCTGTCCGTAGCTTGTGCGGTAACGGAGACGGCCCAACAGTCTGACCATATCCGGATTTATACCGTGCACTCCGACCTCAAACACCGCACGCTCACCCGCCTGCTTGACAGCGGCATCGACTTCTTTTTTTGCCTTCTCCACCATCTCCTCAATACGTGCCGGGTGGATACGGCCGTCTGATATGAGCTTTTCGAGGGCGAGTCTTGCGACCTCACGCCGGACCGGATCAAAGCCCGACAGCGTGATGGCCTCGGGTGTGTCATCAATGATAAGCTCCACACCGGTAAGCGTTTCCAGCTTCTGGATATTACGTCCTTCACGTCCGATAATGCGGCCCTTCATTTCCTCGCTGGGCAGCGGTACGACAGATATGGCGGTTTCTGCCACCTGATCTGCCGCGTAACGCTGGATAGCCATGGTAATGATGTTTTTGGCTTTGACGTCGGCCTCCTCCTTGAACTGCTCCTCAAGCTCGATCATACGGGCACCAAGCTCGTCCTTGATCTCGGCTTCAACACGGCGCATAAGCTCTTCCTTAGCCTCATCGGCAGACAGGCCCGAGATTTCCTCAAGCATTTTCTGATGCTTGGCGAGCTCGGCCTCTATCTGTTCACGAAGTACATCATTTTCATGCAGCTTTTTGTCCAGTGTGTCATTTTTCCTTTCGAGTGCCTCTGTCTTTTTGTCAAGAGTTTCTTCTTTCTGTGTAAGACGGGTCTCCATGCGGGTAACTTCCTTGCGGCGTTCCTTTATTTCCCGTTCGGCCTCATTGCGCTGACGAAGAATTTCTTCCTTGGCTTCAAGCAAAGATTCTTTTTTGACGGTTTCGGCCTGCTTTTTGGCTTCAAGAACCAGCCGCTGGGCTTCTTCCTCGGCGGAGCCTATAGCAGCCTCGGCTATTTTTTTGCGGCGTGCAATACCGACGCGTATACCGATTATCACACCGATCACGACACCGACCGTCAAAGCACACACTCCGGCGACAATGCCGACCAATAAAACCTTGTCCATAATACACCTCCTTCATTTTTATTAAAATATCAATGATCATATGCACTTAAAGCGGATCGCATGCTCCGCCTTTATACACATAATAATATTTTACACAAATATCAGTCGTTTGTCAATAGGATAAAGAACATTTGTACTCAATTGACAACCATTTTTGTAAATTCCGTATTGCAAAAGTGATAAAAAATTACCTTGTGTGACAAAGCTACAATACTTATACACTGTTGAGCAGTGCAACACATACAACCTCATAGGTCCGGCATAACTCTGCCTCCAGCCGCTCCCATGGAGAGCCATCGGTCATACTGTTAACTGAGACTGCTGCAATATATCTGTCAAGCCCGCAGTCTCCACGACCACGCCCACGCAAAGCACTGCAGCACATACGTATAGCACTGCACAGCCCCGTACAGCCCGCCGATTTGCCCGTTTTGTCTCCGCAACCGGGTAAAATCATGATACATCGGTAAAGTGACAGCGCCGCCGCACCTGTGTCACCGCGTCCAAGTGGGGTTATAAAGTCGTGGAATACTCCGTGCATAAGTGACTTTGTCACTTTGTCCGCATCGCTTTGTATCTGTGCCAACCGATCACGGCGTCCAGACAACGCCGCCTCAATCCCCTGCTCCAGCAGCGCCGCCAGTCGGCACAGCCCACCGATGCTGTCCTGCCCTCCGGATACCTTCATGACAGCTCCTCCTTTTATGACATTAGTTTTTTATTTTTATACAGCTACACCTAACCGGCCAGCTTCATAAACAGCAACGCAAATCCATACCCCAACGCGCCGCAGGCGGGAAAGGTAAGTCCCCATGCGGCAAATAACCCACGCACAGCGCCACGGTTGCGTACGTCCGGCTTCCCAGCACCGAGAACCGCACATGTCCTGGCATGTGTGGTGCTGACCGGCAGTCCGGCCAGTGTACATCCGCCAAGGCAAACCGCAGAAGCAATATCGGCCGCAACGCCGCGCGGAGGATCAAGACTGACCATATCCAGTGCTACACGTTTGATTATACGGCGCCCCCCGAGGGCCGTCCCAGCTGCCATAAGCAGCGCACAGTATATCACCACGCCAAGTGGCAGCCGGAAACCCGGGCCGGCCGTTTCGCCACGGCCTGCGGCCAGCGTAAGTGCGATGATTCCCATAAATTTCTGACCGTCCTGCAAGCCGTGCAGCATAGCTCCCGTGGCCGCGCCCAGCCGCTGCGCACGGACAAAGGCCGGCATGACACGCGGGCGGTCCGCACTACGGAACACCCGGAATATCAGGCCTGCACCGGCTCTGCCTAACAGAAATGCGGGCAGTGTCGACAGCACAAGACCTATGCAAACTCCGCCCCAGCCCCGGCTGTCAAGCGCCCCGATACCGCCGCGTGCCAGCGCGGCGCCGGATAAGCCCGCAAGCAGAGCATGGCTTTCGCTGGTGGGTATACCGAACCACCAGGCGGCCACTGCCCATACAACAACGGCACACATGCCGGCACACATGGCCGGCAAGCCTTCCCCGTCGCGTCCGAAGTCGGCAATATAGTAAACATTCTGCGCCACTCCTGCGCCGAGCGGAAGCGCAAGCAGTGCTCCTATAAGATCAAAAAATGCGGCCATGATAACCGCCCGCCCAGCTGTCATCGACCGCGAACCGACGCAAGCCGCCACGGCGTTGGGAGCGTCCGTCCAGCCGTTAACAAATATAACGGCGCTCACCGCCGCCAGGGCAAAATAAAGCATATCTGCGCCTCACTTGATTGTTGTATGCTCAATAATATGCATACTGTCAGGCAAAAATGCTGTTATACGCCGCTCCGTACGCCGCATTATGATAACTCCGAAATTAAATTTTCAGAAAAATTAAAATTTTTGTTGACAATGGATAGGAAATGTGGTATTATATATGAGTCCGCGAACACGACCCATTAGCTCAGGCGGTAGAGCACTTGACTTTTAATCAAGGTGTCCGGGGTTCGATTCCCCGATGGGTCACCAAACGTAACAAATCCGAACTATTTCGTCAATCGAAATTGGTTCGGATTTGTTTTTTACTATTAACTACACAATCTGACGCTGTTTAGGAGCGAGGTCATACGACCTCGCTCTTTTCCTTTTTCTCGGCTTCCTGCCCCGCTTTCCATTCGGCAAACTCTCTCTGCCCCTGCTCCGATTCAAAGTAAGCCACAATATCCGGCAGAAGACAACGGGCAATTTCCTTGCGGATGTGTTCCGGTATCTGTGGAATGTGGCTCTCTCCACGTGTGCTGCGGAAAGCAAATTCGAGGCGCAAAAGGAAGCGTTTGAACCAACCTGCATTGATATATTCCTCACGCAGAAACCATGTGGCGAGGATCTCTTGCTCCTTTTTCCTCTGTTCGGCCTCTATCTCACGCTGCTTACGCTGAACTTCTTCCCAATCCTCAACGTCCTCGCCTTCGCGAAGAACGGTGCGGTTATCGTGAAGCAGAGCGTTGACTCGCTTCCAAAACTTTTTCCAAGTCATATTTTCACCCTCTCTTACATCGTAATATCAAATCCTTCGTCCTCGTCATCCTCAATATCTTCGGCAGGCGTCGACTGCTGCTGTGTCAAATCAATCACAGCACCTACGGCGAGACCCGCGATAACTCCGTGCGCAGAGCCTGCGTTTCTCGCTTCTCTCTGCCGTTTTTCTTCCTCGGATTCCTCACCGTTCTCAAACAGATCGGTCAGATTCGCAATCCCACGTATACCCATAAGAGCAGTACCAACAGCATTGGAACTGCCGTGAGAGTGAGACGAATCCACCATATTGCTTCGTACCGAATGATTCTTCTGTCGATAACTTCTGAAGCTTTCTCGCTCGCTTTCGGGAGTGACTCGGATCGTAATGGTTTCCGTTTGTGATCTTCCCAAGTAAATCTCCTTTCTAACAATGATATTTTTTGTTTTCGTTTCTTTTGGTCGATTGCGTAGCAATCTCTTTTCATTTCCGCAAAGAAAAGGTAAGTGGGTTCGGGCTTCTGCCCGATGTTGTCCCAGCGTGAGCGCAGGGACGGTGCGTGGCGGGCGCCGCCAGTTGGCGGTGTGACGTCATAGGACGCTACTGCCGTTGGCAGTGAACGTCCTGGCGCTATGCTTGCCCCAGACGCGAGCGTCGGGGAAGAAGAAATCCAAGGATTGATTGGATTTCAAACAACGAATTGATAATTGTTTTTTCACAAATATGTGCTATAATATAATCACACCGGTGATAAAACTTTTGGAGGTGCTTTTATGCAACTTGATTTAGGACAAAAAATACGTGAGCTGCGTCGCCGTGACGGACGCACCCAAGAAGCACTTGCTGAGGCTATCGGAGTGACATCGCAGGCTGTTTCTCGGTGGGAGGCAAATGGCGGTTATCCGGATATGGAAATGATTCCGTCTATTGCAAATTATTTTGGAGTTACCATTGATGAATTGTTTGGATACCATAATGACAGAGAAAGTAAAATCGATATGATTATTAACAAAATCAATTCATTTGGTATTCAATCCCGAGGGGATGATGAATGGGTAGACGAATGCCTTGCCATACTACGAGAAGGTCTTGCGGAGTTTCCGCAGAGCGAACGTCTACTCATCACTCTTGCGGATGCGCTTTCCGAAGCAGGGTGGAGACGTCATAAGGAATGGCTATATTACGATGATGAAGGGTTTATTCAGCATAATTATGATGTTCACAAGTCAAATGAATATTGGGCAGAATCGATTAAGCTTTGTGAGTATCTTGTTAACAATGCCGCTGATAACTCAACGGTTACAAAAGCAATTCACATTCTCGTTTTGCTTTACCGAAATATAGGAGAGAATGACAAAGCAATTGCGTATGCTCAGAAAATGCCCGAACTAAAAAACTGCAGAGAAATATTGCTTTCTGCCGCTTCCGATGGCAAAGAAGAAGCAAAATACATTGGAGATTTTCTTTTGAAAACAGCAAGTCAGTTTGCTCAACAGCTTGTATATGGTTTGATTACCAACAAGCATCATTTCGAAAGCGATATGCCGATTGAAAAAATTAAAGGAGCTATTTCACTCTTTTATTTGATTTGCGATGATGGTAACATGGGAAGATACCATGGCGATCTTATCGAACTATATCTCTATCTTTCAAGAGTTCAATGGGAACGTGGATATCACGATGATGCTTTTGTATCGCTTGACAGTGCTTTGCATCATGCAAAAGCTTTGGAGGGAGTGTGTGACGGAAAAACTCACTGCTTTACTGCGCCGCTTGTTTCTCATGTTAAATATGAAATAAAGCCTTGTAACTCTATTGCAAAATCCCTCCCCGATGACTGGCCGTGGTGGTATAATCCCGATTATTCTAAGGTAAAAGAGGAAATCACCGCAGATCCTCGCTGGGATGAATGGGTAGCCAAAACACAAGAATAATCCTCGCCCCGCCTCGCGCGGGGCTTTTCTTTGTTTTCTCCGGTGCAGATTTTGAATGGTGTGACAGCGTGACAGGGACAATTGATCATCGGTTCAAAAGAATATCGGTAGCGGCTACCGAAATTCCAAAATCATATGGTTATATAACGATTACTACAATTTCCTTTGGTATTTGTTATTATAACACAAGTATATTGTATTGTCAATAGAGTTATATAAAATTATTGGATTTTCCGTTGACAAATACAATTTCTTGTGGTAAAATAAATAAGCAATCCAATTCGGAGGTATACCAATATGAGCTTTATTGGCGAGCAGATCAAGAAGTACCGCAATATAAAAGGCATGACACAGCAGGACATTGCTGACGCTCTCGGCGAGAGCTCGGGCAGAGTGATATATAACTGGGAGAAAGGGATCGGGCGTCCCGATTGCGACAAGCTCGCACGTCTTTGTGACCTTCTTGAAGTTTCTGCCGATGAGCTGATCGGATGTAAGTCTATGGCTGACCGTCCGACGGCTACCGAATGGAACACCATACAAAAATACCGAGCCCTTGACGAGCACGGTAAAGAAGTCGTTGATTATCTGATCGACAGCGAATATAAACGTGTGGCAACGCCGACGAGAAAACCCAAACCCCGTATGCTGAAGATGGATTACTATACGCGCCCTGCGTCTGCCGGTACGGGAAACTTCCTTGACAGCGATCTTGCCGAAGAACTTCTCGTTCCCGAGAGTGCAGAAGCAGAACAGGCTGATTTTGTTATCTCGGTCAGCGGTGATAGTATGGAGCCAACCTATCACGACGGTGACAAGGTCTTCGTTGAAAAATGCAACTCGGTTGATATCGGTGAGGTCGGTATCTTCGTCGTCAATGGAGACGTTTATATCAAGGAGCTTGGTAACAAGTGTCTGAAATCTCATAATGAAAAATACAAGCCGATTCCTTTGACCGAGAACGATAACGTTTACTGTTGTGGCAGAGTTATTGGAATAGTATAAAAAATGGCGAACGCACCACTAATAATGCGTTCGTCATTTTTGTTAGTAGCATAAGTACGTTATGGTCTTAAAAGATGCCATAAACATTGTGGCAATCAAGCGGGGCAAACCCTTTTGAGAAAAGAGTCGACCCTGCTTATTTTCAATCCTCTGCTTCGTTATTCTTTTCTGCCCATTTCTTTTGTGCTTCCCGGAAGCTCTGTGCCGCCTGCGCGTTTGCCGCCTCTTCCGCCTTTTCCTGCGCCTCCCGCAATTCTTCAAGCGCGACCTCGTCTTTGTCTGCAAATGTCGCCTTATCCTTTGCGGCAGTGTTGGCAATGACCTTCGCAGCGCCTCCCGCCATATCTTTTGTGATCTTCTCTCCGAGGATGGAGCCAACCGCCTTGCCGCCGCTCAGACCGATCGTTTCGGTAACTTTATCGCCCACGCTGTCAAAGGCAATGTCAACACCCGCGTTGATTCCGCCTTGCAAAGCAGCGGATTTACCCGCATTCCGGATATCTTTTGAACTTCCACCCCTCATATAGGTATCGGACATAGCTTTCGCACTGTCTCCGATAATGTTGGTATACAGCTTTTGAGCGGTACCTTCCGCGTGATTTTTGGCAAGCTCTACGCCGGTGTCCACCACCGTTTGCGCAATCGCGCCGCCGACGGTCTTGTTGCCCGCCATCACGTCACCCATGTTGGAAGCAGCGGCAGTGGCGGCCGTATAGGCGTCCTTCGCGGCTTTACCGGTATCACCGCCGACTTCGGCATAAATGTCAAAGGCAACGTCTGCACCCTTCTTGACTCTTTCCAAGTGCTCCTGGCCCTCTTTCCATGCTTCCTCTTCTCCCATGTACTCATAGCCCCTGATCTCTTCTTGTCCCTTCTCCTCGGCGATTTTCCTATACAGCTCCTCTTCGTCACCGGAGTAGACGCCGTGTTCTTCGGCAAGTTTTGCTTTGTATCTGAGGTCCGGCGGGAGCGACTCTTTCCAATCCCTTTCGAAGCCTTTTTCCTGTGCTTCACGGAAGCTCTGTGCTGCCTGGGCGTTTGCTTCCGCTTCCGCCTGTTCTTGAGCCTCCCGCAGTTTTGCAAGCTTCGCTTCGTCCTCGTCTTCAAATAGACGCCGTATTTAGCCGCCATCTTCCGCTTGAATGCTTGCTGCTCCGCTTCGGCGGCTTCTCTGGCGCGCTCTGCAGCATTTTCGGCTTCTGCCTGTTTGGCGATCCACGATTTCTCCTGGTTTGCCGCTCTTTGTTCCTCGATCGCCGCCTTGGCAAAGGCATCGTCCTGACGGATCAGATGCGCATTTTCCGCGCGGCTATCCAGAGAGCTCTTCAGTTCATCGGGCGTATACGTTGCGCCGGTCAAGGGGTTCGTGTATGTTCCGTTACCATTTGCCACGTAGACCCGTTTTTCGCCTGTGACAGGGTCATTTACCTCAAGGTCGCCGTCGGGATCACGACGGATGTACGGGCCGAGGTCTTCTTTCTGTTCGGGCCCGCTTATTCCGTCGGAAAGGCCGCTGAATGCACCTTCGGCAGCGGAACCGGCCGCCTGTGCCATAAATCCGAGCAAACTGCCAAGCGGTCCGCCCAATGCACCGCCCACTGCGCCTCCTGCGGCACCAAGAAAAGCTGTAATTACGGCAAGAGCTACGGCTGCCCCTTTACCTGCAGGCAAGTCAAGCCAATCAGGGTTGTGGGAAAGCTCTTTTTGGATCATGACGTCAAGCCAATTGATTTCTCCGTCATCGTTGAAATCCATCAGATCGGGGAATGGCTGACCGTGCTTATTCTTTTCGCCGTTTGTGTATGTAAGATAACCGCGGTAGGGCTTATAATCCGGATCATCATGGGTTATGGCAGTACTGCTTCCGCCGGTAGTCGTTTTGTTTTTCGGAAGCACGCCGTCAATGCGGAAATAAAGCGAAGCACCCGTTCTGGGTGAGGATGGCGAATTCACATAAAACGAGATGTGCACGATATCATTTTCAGCGTCAAAATTGTACTTTCCTTCCACGTGCGTGCCTGCAAGGTCGTACGTTTTCGGTTTACTGAAGACATCGTTGTATCCGCCGTTTGCGTTGAGCTGTCCGTTGATGTCTGCATATACTTTGTAGTCTTCAAAAGTAATATTGGACATGGTCAGCGTAATATCTGAACGGTAAATCACGTTATCGCCCGCTTTATGTCCACTACCGGGTTCTCCCGGGTATGTATGTTTCCAATCGTACGTTCCGCTTACGGTAAAACCGGTGGCGTTTTCTGTGCGCGTGACTGTGAACGCAGGCTTATCGCTGATCGTTTGACTTGCGGATTGGTATTCACTGACAACAGGATCGACACCGTAAACCGCGTCGTCACCGCTATGTCCGGTCATGTCGCTTGCCATATGACTGAACGCGAGGTAAAAACCGTCCACTTTTGAGTAGTGACCCGGCTGAGAACCGTCGCCGTCTTCCAGACGGAACACCTTATCCATAGTGACATAGCCTTTGGGAAGCGATGTAGCGGCGACCAAAACATTGGGGAAAAATACCGGCAGCATCATTGCGCTCGTGAGGATGAATATGGCAGCTGTTGCCGCCATCTTCTTCGCGCCCTTTTTTCCGAGGATCGAAAAAACAATACCCAGTGTGAGAATGAGCGCTCCGGCAAGGAAAAGAAGCCATCCGAACCGTACAAAAGTGAGGGGAAGACCAAGTGCAAATCCGGCAGAAAATCCGGTGATCGTGCGGTTGACTATTACCTGCGACGGGAACTTGCCTTTTGTCAGTTTGCCCGCTACTGTATAAACAAGAGAAGTAATTATTCCGTTCTTTTTGCCGAGTGCAGAAAATGCACCGACAGCACCCACAACCGCGACACCGCAGTTAACAGGGCTGGAGGTGATATTGAAAAACCAATACAGGACAAGTCCAATCCCTGCTCCGACAAGGAACGGAGAGATTGCGGACAGTCCGCTGAAAGCGGCTTTGCCGAATATTCCTTTGAGTGATTTTGCGGCGTTTGCAAAGGGGTTTTTCTTGGCAACGAGTGCGAGAATAATGGTATTAACAACCGTTGCAAATACCGCTTTTCCGAAAATACCGCCGACGGCACCGAAAAATCCGCCGAACATACCGCCGTTGGCATAGGTCAGCGTATAGAGGAATCTTAAGATCGGGATATTGGCACCGAAAGCGGACAGCATGGGAAACACCATCCAAAAAATCGACAGAACAATCGTTGGGAGCAATTTTTTGGGGTGCCGTATCAGATCTTTTACTTCATTGATCAGCGTGGCAATAAATCCGCCCTCTTTTTGCTTCACATTGCCTTTTTTCTCGTTTCCGTTTGCACTCTCTTTTTCCGGCTTTTTGGGACTGCTTTGTTTTGCATTTTCTTTTGCCGGCTCAATTTTACGGCTTGGAGCTTGATTTTCTCTTACCGGCTCTTTTTGACTTTCTGTGGCAATATTCTGTTTTTCGTTTCTCGCATTTACCGGTTGGCCGCAGTTACCGCAAAACTTTGCCCCGTCGGGCAAAGGATGTCCGCAGTTCCCACAATACTTACTCATTAGATTTCCTCCGTTAGGTTTTTTCAAGATATTCAAGCTTTATAGAAAACAGCACCAAATCAAAATCTGAATAAAAAGATTATTTTAAAAGCGGAACGCCGCATTTGCGGCAACGGTCGCCGGACAGGTCGTTCTTTGTCATGCAGCAGGCACAGTAGACAAAACCATCCTTCGACTTATCATATTTTTCATAAGGATACGCGAGCTGCGGATGGTAACGGAATCGGTCGCCGACACTAAGGTATTCATAGGCGGATCTCGGCATATGGCTCGTTTCCTGAATGACTTTTTTCTCACCGTCTGTGGTGCGGACGATTGTTTTGTACACGTGGTTGTATGTGTCGTGTTCGGTTCTTGTGTATTCGTATTTCTTGTCGATAACCACAGCCTCATAGGCGTTCTTTGCGCTGTGGCTCATTCCGGTCAAAAAATTGATCAAAAGAATGATTCCCGAAACTACAGCGCCGCCAATAATCGCCTTTCCGAGCTCCATTTCCTTTGTCACGAGTGCGTATATGGAAGCTACGACCACCGGAATCGGTATTGAAATGAGCAGGAATACTCTGCTGATACTTCGGGTTCTTCTCAAAGCCGCCTTGATCTCCGGGTCATGGATTCTGGTTGAGAAAAACAGAAGATGTTTTGAAGGAGATCGGCTGTTCCACTTGTTTTTCCGCAGAGCAAATCAAAAGCGATATCATGCGCTGGCTTTATGACGGAGAAGAGCCGATAAAAGCGCACAAAGAAGCACCCACGGTTTTACATACCCACAATAAATTTGGACAGCGTTTTTCCGCGATACTTGATTTGGCGGAATTTTCCAATGTTCGTTTTGGAAAGCTCCTTAACATTGACCCATCCTATATCAGCCGTTTCCGCAACGGACTGCGCACGCCCGTATCAAACTTCAAGCTCGCGGAGGAGATGTGCCGCGTTCTTTACAGTCGGCTCAAAGACCAAAAGCGCCTTTCGAATCTGGCAAGATTGATGAACATATCGCCCGAGAATCTCCATAGCGATACGGATTGGGAAAAGGAGATACACTCTTGGCTGTTCCTTTCGGAAGACAACACGGTTTCATCCTTTGTTGTCGGCATGGTAGACCAGATCGGCTCGTTTTCTGCCGATATCATAAGATCTCCCCTGACCTTTGAAATGGCGGCAGACAAAACGGCTTTAAGTGATGATCAAACGCTCTATCATGGGATGGTCGGTTTGCAAACTGCCGTTCTCCGCTTTCTCGGAAATGTCATAGAAAGAAAAGAAAAGGATCTGTATCTATACTCCGACCAGAATATCGATTGGATCACCGCCGATAAAGCCTTTCAAGCCAAATGGATTTCGCTGATGATCCGGTGTGTAACAAGCGGCGTGAAAATACACATCATTCATAATATCGAACGAGATCTTTCTGAAATCGGCGAAGCAATTCGCAGTTGGCTTCCTCTTTATCCGTCGGGACAGATTGAATCATTTTACCTCGACGGACAGAAAAACACGAATTTTTCAACAACGATGTTCTTATGCCCCGGCTATGCTTGTATTTACGGCAACAATGTTGTCGGCACGGAAAACGAAAGCGGAAATTATCTGTACGAAACCGAACCTGAAAAGATAAATCTGTACCGTCAGTTCTTTGATACACTTCTCGGCAAAGCTCACCGTCTTATCAGAGTGTGCAAAACCGCTGATTTTTTCCTGTTTGAAACGAATTCATCCGATATTACGGTTTTAAGCGGCTGCCCAACCGTATTCTCAATGCCGGAGAATCTGTTTTCGGAATGCTTCGACCACTCTGAATTAAGAGCCGAGGCAAGGGACGCCAATGATATTTACAAACAAAGGAACTGTTTTTTTGAGAATGCGTTGTTGTCGGGACACTTTCATGAGTGCGCGCCTTTGCCGAGCGACGAGGACTTGTTTAACGGAAAAATATATCCGGAATTCCTATCGACGCCTTATTCACCTTTGGAATTTGCAGAACACGCAAAAAACATAATACATCTTTTGGACAACGTAAAATACAGATTTTATCCTTTGCCCGAACCGAGTTTTTTGGATGTGCAGCTCATTATTTCCGAAAAAAGCGTTGCCGTCAGCCGGTTAAAAGCACCGTTCTTCACGATTTTTTTAGAGCATCCGCTCTTGTGCCGTGCTTTTGCCGAGTATGCAGATTCGGTAAAAAATCAGTACACTATGGATAAAGTAACGCTGAAAAGAAAATTGGAGGGGTATTGCTGATATACAGGCAATTTCAAAAGCTTTTTACAAATTCGTTTCTGATAAAATGAATCAGTTTGCCTTGCTGAGGCACACAACTTTGTTTATTAAGCAACATGCCACCGAAGAGAGATTTATTATTAGGTGCAAAGGCAGTGTCAAATACTCTGAAATTACATTTGACACATCCTGCCATTATTCTATATTGGTAAGCGATTCAATGGCAATCTGCACACCGAGCTGTAAGGCATACTCAAATACCGCCTCATCGGAAAGGATTGCATATTCGCTCCAACAATCGTGCAACTTTTCGAAGATCTCCTTCTTCTCGTCGGTGAAGGTCTTTTTCAAGTCCTCGTGATGCCTTGCCATGTATCCGAGTAGCTGCTTCATCTCCTTTGAGTTGTTTCTGCTGTCCTCTTGCGGAATGATGCTTCCGTGCCATAGCTCTTTTATCGTACTTTTCATTTGTAGTACCACCTGTTAGCACACAACAATACCACAGAAGGTTGCAGAAGTTCAGACCTTTTTCGAAAATAAATCCAATTTTTATCTGATCCTTTTCTTTAGTCTACAGCGGTGCAAGTCTTGGTATTTAATACAAGGAAATTGTGTTGTTCGAAAGGTCTATATAATCTTTTTGGGTTTTTCCTTGACAAATCCAGATTTCTATGGTATAATACACGCATAAAAGCCTTGCAGGCAAGTCTTTGGGCTTCGCCCTTTGTGCGCGGTCGCGCATATGCGTTATTGACGGTTTCGCTAAAATGCCCTTGCAAGCAAGCATTTTGGCTTCATGGTATAATAGGCACACGTAAGGCACAAAGGAGTTGAATCGATGAGAGGCGTAATCTACGCACGCTATTCCTCGGACAATCAGCGTGAGGAGTCAATTGAAGGACAAATTCGAGAAAACATGACGTTTGCAAAAAAGAACGGCATTGACATTGTCGGTACATACATTGACCGAGCACTTTCTGCCAAAACGGATAACCGTCCCGAATTTCAGAGGATGATCAAGGACAGTGCGAAGAAGAATTTCGATGTTGTTATCGTGTGGAAGCTTGACCGATTCTCCCGCAACCGATACGACTCTGCCAAGTACAAAGCCATGCTGAAAAAGAACGACGTGAAAGTCGTTTCCGCAACAGAGGCTATCTCCGAGGGGGCTGAAGGTATTATTCTTGAATCGGTGCTTGAAGGCATGGCGGAGTATTATTCTGCCGACCTTGCGGAAAAGGTAACAAGAGGCATGACCGAAAACGCACTCAAATGCAAATATAACGGCAGTGCCGTTCCTTACGGTTATATGATAGATGAGGACAAGCATTATCAGATAGATCCCGCAACCGCGCCTGTCGCTCTTGAGATTTTTACTCGGTACGCCGGTGGCGAGACCGCTGCAAGCATTATAAACGATCTAAACAGCCGTGGATTGAAAAACAATAAGGGCAAGGAATTCAATAAGAACAGTTTTCATAACATGGTCAAGAACCGCACATATATCGGCGAGTACCACTACAGCGATGTTATCATTCCGGGCGGTGTTCCTGCCATCATTCCCGAAGATATTTTCGAACGTGCGGTTGCACGAATGGAGAGTAACAAGCGAACGGCTGCCAAAAACAAGGCAAAGGAGAGATACATCCTCACGACCAAGCTGTTCTGCGGAAATTGCAAGACCATGATGGTGGGGGACAGCGGTCAAAAGAAAAACGGAAATATCTACCGCTATTACAAATGTGCCGTCGCTAAACGCCATGAATATAACAAAAAGACCATACGAAAGGATTTGATTGAGGACTTTGTTATTGCCCATACGATGTATTCCATTACCGACGAAGATTCCATGCAAAGGATCATCAAGCAGATCCTTGTGTTGAAGGATGAAGAAAACACCGTCATTCCTGCACTTGAGGCACAGCTGAAGGATGTGAAACATGGCATCGACAATCTTGTCAAGGCAATTGAGGCAGGCGTGTTCACTCGTTCGACAAAGGCTCGCCTTGAAGAGCTTGAAGCAGAGGAAGAACGCTTGCAGGCATCCATCAGAGACGAGCAAGTCAGCCATCCGAAGATAACGGAAAATCATATCCGTTGTATGTTTGATAAATATCGGGATATGGATATGAGTATCCCGGCTAACCGGGAACGCTTGATCGACCGCCTTGTCGGAAGTATTTTGCTTTACGATGACGGAAAGATCGTGATCACCTTTTATTACAAAGACGAACCGTTTGTCGGTATGCTTGAAGAGATCGCTTCGGCTTCCGATAAGGTCGGCTCGGATACCAACATCTTGGGGTCACCAAAAAACCGGCACCGGTACAGAGTACCGGTGCCGGTTTTTTGGTATCCTAAGAAGCATCGGGCCGGTCCGTTTGCATGCAAACGGCTGTTTTTGTGTTTCCCGACATAAATATGCTTTACACAAACATGACCTTCGATTTTAATATGTTTACTATTTCTTGCTCCTGCTTTTTACCGTATGAGAAAAAGGTTTCTGTGAAAGACGACCCATTATTCAGAACAAATTTATACATATTGGTATCCTTTGAAATAATACCATCGCCTTTACGAAAAATGATCTCTACACACTTTATATCGGAAAAATTCAGCTGATTTCGCTTAAAACTCAATCGGGGTACTCTCGTAACGGGAAGTATGATACTTTCATTGCCTATCATTATGCAGGTGTAGGCGCAGGCGAGCCAAATACAGACAAACAAAGTGCCGAAAGGAATTCCAATTCCCCAAAAAAAGAGAATCAAATTGAGTTGCTCGGGAGCCATAAAAAATGTGACAGCTCCGGCAACAATCATAACAATGCAGATAAGAGTAAGTGACAAAAAGATATTTGTCGCCGGTTGAGTATATTTTTTCATTATTTTTCCTCCTTTGCAGCGTTGATCAAGGTGCTCCATCGCATAATAATATATTCGAGAATAGACCCACATTTTTATGCACGATGCGCGAGGAAAGATTTATTCCTTGGGATAAAGGCGGGTAAAACGAGCTTATGTGTTTTTTGTTTGAGCTTTTACCTGCGTTTTTGCAATGATATTGCCCAACCTTTTTCCTATATTGGCTAAAATGACGATTTCTTCAATTTGCTCAATGCACGATATTTCAAAAGACCAGATTGGAATAAGATACTTTGCAGTCTGTAACGGTATTGGTTATGACTAATCCGCAAATCAATTTTCCAAGGCTCTTTTTCTCGGTCATATTGTAGCATACCTCCTTGATATTGTCAAGTGAGGATCCGAGTTCTTATATCTGCAGCCTGAGCTTTATCACTGCCTGCGAAATCAAAGGATATTTGTCAGAATGAGAGGAAATTTGTATTTTTCCTGTTGACAACCGGATCAAACTATGATAGAATAGGCTCAATTGATGCAATATCAAATATAGAGGCGCGGTTTTCATCAGTAACTGAAGGTAATAGGTCTTCGCAAGGCTCGTCCGACAGCGAAAGGGGCAACCGCCGAAAGAAAAACTGTTGCGGCGTTTTTCTTGGGTATACGGAGAAAATCCGTATAACTGTCGCTTGTGCGGAGAGCTATATGAATTGCAGAAAAGACCGAAAGGATCATCCGGGGCGGACAGGCACTTTTATACGACCGTTTCCTTTCTCTCTTGTTTTTGTATTTCCTTTGCAACCGCACGGCGTTGTCCCGTTCGGTTGCTTTTTTGTGCCGTCGGGTTCCACACAAAAAACAAAAGGAGAGTTTTATGAAAAAAAGTTCTGTTTTCCGCGGTGTAGCTACCGCATTGATCACCCCTATGCAGGCAGGAGGAGAGATCGATTACGCTGCGTTCGGCCGCCTGATCGACTGGCAGATCACGAGCGGAGTCAAAGCGCTTGTCATTGCCGGAACCACCGGAGAAGGCTCCACGCTGTCCGATGAGGAGCACCGCAGAGTACTGGAATACGCGGTGGAACGTATACAGCACCGGGTGCCTGTGATTGCCGCAACCGGCTCCAACGACACTGATTACGCCCTCGACCTTTCACGCTTTGCCTGTGACATCGGTGCTGATGCACTTCTTTGCGTTACCCCCTATTACAACAAGGCGACGCAAAACGGTCTGATACGTATGTATGCGGTCATTGCCGATTCCGTTACAAAGCCGATAATTCTTTACAATGTGCCCTCACGGACAGGGATAAATATTGAACCACAGACATATGCCGCTCTTGCCGATCACCCGAATATCGTGGGCATCAAAGAAGCAAACGGCAACATTTCCAAAATTGTTGAAACCATGGCGCTGGTCGGAGACAAGCTCGACCTCTATTCGGGCAACGACGATCAGATCGTTCCTATCCTGTCGATGGGCGGTAGCGGTGTGATCTCGGTGCTTTCAAATGTCCTGCCTGCAGAAACCGAGCAGATATGCGATCGCTTCTTTGCGGGAGACATACAGGGCAGTGCCGCGCTCCAGATGAAGTATCTGCCGCTTATCCAGGCGCTGTTCTCCGAGGTGAATCCGATCCCGGCCAAAGCCGCGATGGCGGCAATGGGGTACGGTGCCGATGTATGCCGGCTGCCGTTGACCTCTATTGAACAGGCGCACAAGCAGGTTTTGCTTGAGAGGATGCGGGAAGCCGGAATTGCGGTAGAGGTGTAATATGAATATCATTGTTTCGGGCTTTTCAGGCCACATGGGGCAGATCTTGGCTTCTGCCGTCGAAAAAAAAGAGGGTATGTCTGTTGCCGCCGGCATCTGTATTGATGCCGATAACCGGAAAACGGACCGGTGTCCGGTCTTTTCAACTCCAGAGGAATGTTGGGTGGATGCCGATCTTTTGATCGATTTTTCAAACCATGTGCTGACCTTTCCGCTTCTTGCGTACTGCATAGGACGCAAGCTCCCGGCTGTCATCTGTACTACCGGACAGACCGAGGAGGAAAAAGAGGCTATCCGATCTGCCGCAAAGCACATTCCGATCTTCTTCTCGGCCAATATGTCGGTCGGGATCGCGGTTCTGATACGGATGGCTAAAGACGCTGCTAAGGCGTTTCCGGATGCCGATATCGAAATTGTGGAAATGCACCACAACCGCAAGCTTGACGTTCCGAGCGGCACTGCGCTGATGATCGCGAATGAGCTGAAGCAGGTGCGCCGGGACGCGGAGCTTTGTGTCGGAAGACATGAGGCCGGGAAACGCAAGCCGAATGAGATCGGTATTCATTCCATCCGTGCCGGCAACGAGATCGGCACACATGAAGTAATCATTGCCACAGAAAGTCAGGTTCTCACGCTGAAGCATGAAGCCCGGGATCGTGCGCTCTTTGCAGAGGGCGCCATTGCTGCGGCCGAATTCCTGTTCGGTAAGGAGCCGGGGCTTTATCAGATGGAAGACTTGCTTCGGGCCTGACAGAATATCAGAAAATGAACGGAGATACAAAATGAACGCTGATGAAATTATTCGCTATATATCGGAAGCACCGAAGAAAACACCGGTAAAGCTGTATGTGAAAGAGAAGGAGCCGATCGACTTCGGAGACGCCAAGGTATTCGGCTGCGGGGATAAGATCGTTTTCGGGGACTATAATGATCTTGCTCCGATCCTTGAGGCAAACCGGGATAAGATAGCAGATATTGTTGTGGAAAATGATGCGCGCAACAGTGCTGTACCGCTGCTTGACAAAAAGAATATTGCCGCCCGCATTGAACCGGGCGCGATCATACGCGACATGGTTGAGATAGGAAATAATGCGGTCATTATGATGGGCGCGATTCTGAATATCGGTGCGGTAGTCGGAGAGGGAACCATGATAGACATGGGTGCCGTTCTCGGCGGACGTGCAACTGTCGGGAAAAAATGCCATATCGGTGCGGGCGCGGTGCTCGCGGGAGTGGTAGAGCCTGCTTCCGCGACGCCGGTGGTGATCGAAGACAATGTTCTGGTCGGTGCGAACGCCGTGGTGATCGAAGGAGTTCACGTCGGAGAAGGCGCGGTGGTTGCGGCAGGCGCGGTGGTCATTTCGGACGTGCCGGCAAATGCCGTTGTCGCGGGCTGCCCTGCAAAGATCGTCAAGTACCGGGACGAAAAGACGGCGCAGAAGACCGCTATTCAGGATGCGCTGCGAACACTCTGAAATGAAAAGGAAGGAACCCGGCAGTCAGATGAAAAAAGACGTTCCCTTTACAAGAGATGAGGCCGCCCTCTGGCGGCAAAGCTACCCGACTCCTTTTTATGTATATGACGAGGAGACTATCCGGAATACCGCGCTTTCCCTTCGGGAGGCATTCGGCTGGGCGCCGGGTTACCGCGAATATTTTGCCGTCAAAGCCCTGCCGAACCCAGAGATCCTCCGGATTTTGCACGACTGCGGTTGCGGCGCCGACTGCGCTTCAATTTCGGAAGTGACCCTCTGTCGGAAAGTCGGGATGATGGGGGAGGAAATGATATTTACCTCCAACGAAACGACGGCGGAAGAATATCGCACCGCCAAAGAGGCGGGTGCGATCCTGAACCTCGACGACATCACGCATATTGACTTTGTGGAGGAGGTCTGCGGTCTGCCGGATACTGTCTGCCTCCGATATAATCCGGGACAGTTTCAAATAGCCAACGGCATCATGGGAAAGCAGTCAGATTCGAAATTCGGTATGACGCCCGGTCAGGTGCTGGAGGCCTGCCGCGTCCTGAAAGACAAGGGTGTGCGCCACTTTGGGCTACACGCCATGCTTGCGAGCTGTTCGCTGGAGGAGTCCTACTACCCGAGTCTTGCGCAAGAGCTTTTCTCCTTTGCCGTGAACGTCCGGGAGCAGACCGGCGTGTCGTTCGAGCTGATCGATCTTGCCGGAGGTATCGGAATTCCATACCGTCCGGAGGAAAAAAAGGTGGACATCCTGGCCGTCGGGGAGGCGGTGCGCGAGGTTTATGAAAAAATTCTTACCCCGGCCGGGCTTGCTCCGAAGCTGGCAACCGAGCTCGGGCGCTTTGTAACCGGTCCGAGCGGCTATCTGGTCACGTCGGTGCTTCATCATAAGCACACATACAAGGAATGCGTCGGCGTGGATGCGACGGCGTGCAATCTGATGCGCCCCGCGATCTACGGTGCATACCACCACATTACGGTGCTCGGAAAAGAGAATATGCCGAATGATACGGTCGTGGATGTGGTCGGCTCGCTTTGCGAGAACAACGATAAGTTTGCCGTTGACCGTCCCCTTCCCGCGGTGGAACGAGGGGATATTCTGGTGATACACGATGCGGGCGCGCACGGGTATTCCATGGGATACAATTACAACGGAAAGCTCCGGTGCGCGGAGTTTCTGCTCCGCCGGGGGCATACGCTTAAGATGATACGCCGTGCGGAGACGCTGAACGATTATTTCGCCACGCTGGACATCGACCCCGCGTTCCGGGACTGACGCCCGAAAGGAGTTGTCCAAATGAATACAGAGAAACCGGAAAGCATGATGCGCAGCCGGATGAATACCGCGCTTTACGGCGCGCGCCGGAGCGCAATACGGGAATTTTCAAAGCTGGCGCGACAGACACCCGGATGTATTGCCTTGACGCTCGGCGAACCTGACCGGGAAACCGAAGCTACGGTGTCGGAACAGATACAAATATCGCTTGCCGCCAAGGAAACCCATTACATTGAAAACAACGGAACGCTTGCACTCCGCACGGCAATTGCCGATTTTGAAGCCGACAAAAACGGTATGGATTATAGCCCGGACGAGGTGATAGTGACCGCCGGAGCTACCGAGGCGCTGTTTACGGCGCTTTTCGGTATTCTCAACCCCGGTGATGAGGTGATCGTGCCGACGCCGGCGTTTGTCCTGTATGAAGAGATCATCAGGCTCTGCCGGGGGGTTTTTGTCCCGCTCGAAACGGCGGAAGATGGGTTTCAGATCTCTTTTGAAAAACTGCAGTCTCTTGTTACGCCCCATACAAAGGCGATAATTC
>URHI01000018.1 GCA_900547565.1 uncultured Eubacteriales bacterium
GAACTCAATGGAGGACGGGTCGCCGCCGTGCTCACCGCAGATACCGCAGTGAATGTCGTGGCGTACCTCGTGACCAAGCTCAACAGCCATTTTGATCAGCTTGCCTACGCCTACCTGATCAAGACGTGCGAAGGGATCGGATTCGTAAATCTTGTTCTGATAGTAAGCAGGCAGGAACTTGCCGGCGTCGTCACGGCTGAAGCCGAAGGTCATCTGAGTCAGGTCGTTGGTTCCGAAGCAGAAGAACTCAGCTTCCTTAGCGATCTCGTCAGCGGTCAGAGCAGCTCTCGGGATCTCGATCATGGTACCGACCTCATACTTGAGATCGCTGCCTGCGGCCTTGATGAGCTTGTCAGCGGTTTCAACCACGATGTCCTTGACAAACTTGAATTCCTTGACCTCGCCGGTCAGAGGAATCATGATTTCGGGAACGATGTTCCAGTCGGCATGACGGGCCTTTACAGCAAGGGCAGCCTTGATGACGGCATTGGTCTGCATCACGGCGATCTCGGGGTAGGTGACGGTCAGACGGCATCCGCGGTGACCCATCATGGGGTTGAACTCGTGAAGGTCGGAGATGACCTGCTTGATATATTCAACGGTCTTGCCCTGAGAATCGGCAAGTAATTTAATATCGGCTTCCTCGGTGGGAACGAACTCATGCAGAGGCGGATCGAGGAAACGGATGCAGACGGGCTGTCCGCCGAGAGCCTCAAACAGACCCTCGAAGTCTGCCTGCTGCATGGGCTCGATCTTGGCCAGAGCTGCCTCGCGCTCCTTGACGTCTTCTGCACAGATCATTTCTCTGAATGCACCGATTCTGTCGGGATCGAAGAACATATGCTCGGTACGGCACAGACCGATACCCTGTGCACCGAAGGCGGCAGCCTGCTTGGCGTCCTTGGGAGTGTCGGCATTGGTGCGGACCTTGAGTGCCTTATACTTATCGGCCAGCTCCATGATACGGCCGAAGTAGCCGCTGTTGGGGTCGGCGGGAACGGTGGGAATAAGCTCACCGTAAATGTTACCTGTGGAACCGTCAAGCGACAGCTCGTCGTTCTCGTGGTATACCTTGCCGGCGAGAGTGAAGCGCTTGTTTTCCTCGTCCATCTTTATATCGCCGCAACCGGAAACACAGCAGGTACCCATACCGCGGGCAACAACGGCTGCATGTGAGGTCTGACCGCCGCGGACGGTAAGAATACCCTGTGCATACTTCATACCCTCGATATCCTCGGGAGAGGTTTCAAGACGGACCAGCACGACCTTTTCACCGGCCTTGCCGCGCTCTGCAGCATCCTCTGCGGTGAATACTATCTTACCTGCGGCAGCACCGGGAGAAGCGGCGATACCCTTGCCGATAGCCTTGGCCTTCTTGAGAGCCGCAGCGTCGAATGTGGGATGCAGCAGCATGTCGAGCGACTTGGCGTCGATCTGCATGAGGGCTTCCTTTTCGGTGATCATGCCTTCGTCGATAAGGTCGCAGGCTATCTTGATGGCGGCAGCGGCGGTACGCTTGCCGTTACGGGTCTGGAGCATGTACAGCTGATCGTGCTCGATGGTGAACTCCATATCCTGCATATCTCTGTAGTGATTCTCGAGAATATTGCAGACCTCCTGGAACTTGGCAAAGGCAGCCGGGAACTTGTCCTTCATCTGGTCGATAGGCATAGGAGTACGGACACCTGCAACGACGTCCTCGCCCTGTGCATTGGTCAGGAACTCGCCCATGAGGCCCTTTTCACCGGTAGCGGGGTTACGGGTAAACGCAACGCCGGTGCCGCAGTCGTCGCCCATGTTGCCGAACGCCATCATCTGGACGTTAACAGCGGTACCCCAGGAGTAGGGGATATCGTGGTCCATACGGTAGATATTTGCGCGGGGGTTGTCCCAGGAACGGAACACGGCCTTGATAGCCTCGAACAGCTGCTCCTTGGGATCGTCGGGGAAGTCCTTGCCGAGCTGGTTCTTATACTCGGCCTTGAACTGATTAGCCAGCTTCTTAAGGTCGTTGGCATCCAGCTCGACGTCAAATGTGACGCCCTTTTCTTCCTTCATCTTGTCGATGAGCTTCTCGAAATACTTCTTGCCGACTTCCATAACGACGTCGGAGAACATCTGTATGAATCTGCGGTAGCAGTCCCAAGCCCAGCGGGGGTTGTTGGACTTCTTTGCGATAACGTTTACCACGTCTTCATTAAGACCGAGGTTGAGAATGGTGTCCATCATGCCGGGCATGGAAGCGCGTGCACCGGAACGTACAGAAACGAGCAGGGGGTTGTCCAGGTCACCGAACTTCTTGCCGGTGATCTTCTCCATTTTTTCGATGTACTCCATGATTTCGGCCATGATATCGGGGTTGATCTGACGGCCGTCCTCATAGTATTTGGTGCAGGCCTCGGTGGAAATGGTAAAGCCCTGAGGAACAGGAAGACCTATATTGGTCATTTCGGCGAGGTTGGCGCCCTTGCCGCCGAGGATCTCGCGCATTTTTGCGTTACCTTCGGTAAAAAGGTAGCAGTATTTTTTGGACATCTGGTAAATACCTCCGTATATAATATAATTGTTGACAATTTTATGAGCCGCCGGAGCCGTCCGTGCTTCCGTGTAAGACTCAAAGTTTATTATAGCATACTTTTTTCCAAATTACCATAGTTTTTTTAATATTTGTACAACTTTTTCGGATTTTTTTCGCGTTGAGTATTCCGGCGGGCGTTATGTCAGGCAAAAACGCGTCCGGTGTTATGCCGAAGCTGTCCCGGGCGCATGAATTCCGAAGCAAATACAACGATACAAGTGGCAAATTATGATTGACAACCGCCGCAAAATCAGGTATAATATATATACAAAAGAACAATAAAACGCCGCGGGCACATGCCGGCGGCTTAGGGGTTTTATGTCAAGTATTTTTGATCTGTTCCGCTCGATACAAAGCAAAGAACCGGCCGGCGCACCCGAATATCTTGTTGTCGGGCTGGGCAATCCCGGGATGGAATACGTTTATACCCGGCACAACGCCGGGTTTCTGGCGCTGGACTACATTTCACAGAAGTGCGGCGTCACGCTCGACCGCGCCAAATATCACGCACTGTTCAACTATACCGTGCTCGGCGGTCGCCGCATCATTCTGCTCAAGCCGCAGACGTTTATGAACGCCTCGGGGCAGGCAGTGCGCGAGTGTTCAACCTATTTCAATATTCCGACAGAGCATATTATCGTCATATCCGACGACATAAACCTGCCGGTAGGCCGCCTGCGTCTGCGCATGTCGGGCAGTGACGGTGGGCAGAAGGGACTTCGCAGTACCATAGAACAGCTGGGGAGTGATGCCTTCCCGCGAATCAGGATCGGTGTAGGCGCGCCGCCTACGCGCGAATACGAACTGGCCGATTGGGTGCTCGGCAAGATACCCGAGTGTGACCGTGAAACGCTGTTCCGTATGTTCGGTGTGGTGTATGAAACGCTTGAGATGCTGCTTCGCGGCGAGCAGGATGCCGCGGTTCGCCACTGTAACAGCGGAGGCGTGTCATGAGAAAAACAATTACAGATCACAGCTGCGGAGGCGTGTCATGAACACGATACTGACCGATTGTATCCGAGAGGACAGAGAATATCCCCAGCTGCTCGATATGCTTGCCCGCCAGCAGCGTACTGCGCGACCGCTCCCGACGCTTGTCACCGGGCTGTGCGACGGCGCGACCGATGCCATGACGGTGTCACTGCTGAGCGATGTAAGCGGTAGCTTCGGATGTGTCCTTATTGTATGCCCCGAGGAAAAGGAGTGTGTCCGCACGGTAGGCCTGCTCGGCTCCGCGGGACTGCGCGCAGTGCATTTCCCCATGCGCGATCTGACACTTTACAATATAACCGCATCACACGAATTTGAATACGAGCGGCTGCGTGTTCTGTCCGGCATACTGGGGCACGCATATGACGCTGTCGTCACCACTCCCGATGCCACGTTGGGTTACACTATACCGCCCGCCCGGCTGTCCGGCGCCATGATAGATATTTTTGCCGGAGATACCGTTGATCCCGATACGCTGTGCTCAAGGCTGACCGCAGCGGGCTTTTGCCATGTCGAAATGGCAGAGGGAGCAGGTCAGTATGCACGCCGCGGCGGAATTATCGATATATTTCCTCCTTATGCCGTTTATGACTGCGGTGACCACACCCAAAGCGGCTCTTATCCGGTACGCATTGAACTGTTCGGAGACGAAATCGATCGCATGGGAATATTTGATCCCGAAACACAGCGTTTCACCGAGGGCATTGCCGGTGTCAACATGACGCCCGCCCGTGAGGTGCTGGCCGATGCCGACAGCCGGGAGCTTGTCCGACGAGCCATATCGGCGCTCCGCCGCCGCACGACCGACGACCGCGTGTCCGACGAGCTTACAGGCGAGCTTAACACGCTGGAAAACAGCGCCGACGTCGGATTCCTTGATAAATACATCACGCTGATATACCCCGAGAAGGCAACGCTGGCTGACTATTTTCCCGAACGCAGTCTGATGTTCATACGTTCTACTGCTGCCGTTGAGGAACGGCTACGGTCGTACGAATGGCTGTCAAATCAGACGGTGGTCGAGCTGGTTGAAAGCGGGACGGTGTCGGCTAAATACGCAGAATATACAAAGCCGATTTCCGAGTTTCAGAGCCTGCGCGACAAATGCGTAACACTGCACATGGACTCGCTTGCAGGCGGACTTGGCGGACACAAGCTGGCAGGTATGTTCAATTTCCGCACCAAGCACACGGTAAGCTATGCGGGTAATTATCAGCTGCTGTGCGACGATCTGACAAACTACGTCGCCGCCTCCTACCGGATACTGCTTGCGGCAGAGAATGACACGGCTGCCGAGAATCTTCAGGGTATGCTGAGCGAGTCGGGCTTCCGTGCGTATCTCGGCACCGACACGGGCGATTTTACGCCTGCTAATCTTCCTGCCGGAACAATACTTGTCCGCCCCGATACGGGACTGCGTGGCTATGAGCTGGTGGTTCCACGCATTGCGGTGCTGACGACGCGACCTGAAACACGCAAGGCCACTGCGGGTGCCGCCAAAATCAAAAAAAGCTCAAAGCGGCGTTCGGGAACGCAGGCGATCATGTCTTACAACGAGCTGGAGGAGGGCGACCTTGTCGTTCATGAGACGTACGGTATAGGCCGCTATATGGGTATTGAAAACCTGACCGTCCAGGGCGTGAGCCGTGATTACATCAAAATACAGTACGCCGGCAGTGACAGGCTGTTTCTTCCGGTCGAGAAAATGGACATGGTGTCGCGCTATATCGGCGCCGGAGCCGACGATGCCAATATCAAGCTGTCGCATTTCGGCGGCACCGAGTGGGGCCGTGCCAAGGCACGGGCGCGCGCGGCGGTTGCCGATATTGCCAAGGACCTTATACAGCTTTACGCGCAGCGCATGAAGCGGCCGGGCTATGCCTTTCCCGAGGATGATGATTTTCAGCAGGATTTTGAAGCGGCTTTTGAATACACAGAAACCGAGGGTCAGCTGAATGCCGCTGAAGATATAAAGGCGGACATGATGCGTCCTGTGCCCATGGACCGTCTGCTTTGCGGCGACGTCGGCTACGGCAAGACCGAGGTGGCGTTTCGGGCGGCGTACAAGGCGGTGCTGGGCGGGCGGCAGGTGGCAATACTTGTGCCGACCACCATTCTTGCACTTCAGCATTATCAGACGGCAACCAGTCGCATGCGCGGCTTCCCCGTAAAAATCGACATGGTGTCGCGCTTCCGCACGGCCAAGCAGCAGGCGGCAACATTGCGGGCGGTGGCACGCGGCGATGTTGATATCATCATCGGAACACACCGGCTGCTGTCCAAGGATGTGCAGTTTGCCAAGCTGGGACTGCTGATAATTGACGAGGAACAGCGCTTCGGCGTGGCTCAGAAGGAAAAAATCAAACAGCTGTGCGGCAACATCGATGTGCTGTCGCTTTCGGCAACGCCCATTCCGCGTACGCTCAACATGGCCATGGGCGGTATACGTGACATATCGGTGCTTGATGAGGCGCCGGGTGACCGTCTGCCGGTCCAGACCTATGTGCTCGAGCATGATGACATTATAATCACAGAGGCGATACGGCGTGAGCTGCGCCGCGGCGGCCAGGTGTTTTATCTGCACAACGAGGTGGACAATATCGATCTTGTGGCGGGGCATCTGCGTGATGCGTTACCCGACGCGCGCATTGTCACGGCGCACGGCAAAATGGAGCATGACCAGCTTGAGGACATATGGGAAAAAATGCTGCTCGGCGAGATAGACATACTGGTGTGCACCACAATTATTGAAACGGGTGTCGACGTGCCCAACGCCAACACGCTGATAGTCGATAACGCCCACAGACTTGGGCTGTCACAGTTGCATCAGATACGCGGCCGTGTCGGGCGTTCGTCGCGCCGGGCATACGCATATTTCACCTATCCGCCCAACCGTGCACTCACCGAAATAGCCGAAAAGCGGTTGGAGGCAGTGCGCGAATACGCCGAATTCGGCGCCGGTTTCCGCATAGCGCTCCGCGACCTTGAGCTTAGGGGCGCCGGCAATCTGCTGGGTGCTCAGCAGCACGGCCACCTTGACGCGGTAGGATACGATCTGTATATCAAAATGCTCAACGAGGCGGTGCTCGAGCAAAAGGGCGAGAAGCCGGTCAAGGTGCCCGAGTGCACTATGAGCCTTGATGTCAGCGCGTTTGTTCCGGGCAGCTATGTATCAAGCGCGGCACAGCGTATGGCGCTGTACAAGCGTATTGCGCAGATACGCAACGAGCCCGACCGGCAGGATATCACCGACGAGCTTATCGACCGCTACGGTGAGCCGCCGGCTCCCGTCACTAATCTGCTTCGCATAGCACTTATACGCGCCATGGGGCGGGAGTGCGGTATGGATAAGATAGTTCAGGACGGCAATACGCTCCGGCTGTATTCCGAACAGCTTGAGCCGCTGATATGGCAGGCGCTGTCAAGGGCGAATCCTTCTTGGGTAGCCAAGATGTCAGGTACACCGTCCGAGAACATTTCGCTCAGAAAACCGGCCGGTACCGACGTGCTGGACTTCGCTCAGGACGTGCTTGAAAAATATATTGCACGGAAAAATGCGTAAAGCTATAGACAAACGGACGAAAATGGTGTAAAATATCAGAGAGATGAGGCTTCATCTGCATGATGAAAGGATTTGGTGCATGAAAAAAACAGTTTTGCGGGTAGTTTGCTGTCTTTTGACGCTGGTAACGCTTTGCGCGTCGCTTACAGCCTGCTCATCGGACAAGCTGATGACACTTTCCCGCCAGAGTATTTCGTTGAATCTCTATGAGCTTTATCTTTCAAGACAGAAGGGTACGCTTTGTACCACATATTATTACGGCTCCAAGGCAAAGTACAGTGAGTTCTGGCAGACGACCATTTCAACCGACGGTACGACATACAACGATTACTGGACGGCATATATACTCCAGTGTGTAAAGACCTACCTTGCCGCGCTTTATCTGTTTGAGGAGGAATATAAGCTGACGCTTCCGCAGTCGGCTATTGACGAGGTCGATGAAAAAATGGAGGAGCTGGTCATCGGTGACGGCGACGGCTCAAAGGCGGCGCTGAATAAGATACTGTCGGATTACGGCGTCAACTATAAAATGCTGCGCGAGTCTTACATCATCGAGGCCAAGGTGGACTATCTGCACGACTATCTGTACGGTGCTGATCTGTCACGTGTCTCGGACGAGCTGAAGGATCAGTATTACCGCAACAATTATGTGCGGTTCAAACAGGTGTTTTTCGCAAATTACTATTATATTTATGAAACCGACGCCGACGGCACTGTAATATATTTTGATTCCGAGACAAAGAATCCGATTTACGATAAAATAAACGGACAGCGTCATTTTGATGAATCCGGCAAAGCGCTTACCGACGAGAACGGTTCGATAATCTACTACAACGAGGACGGCACCATAGCCTATGACAGCGAAAACGGTGTTCCCGCTTATACCACCGACCCGGATACCGGCAACTACCGCACTGCGTCGTATACCGATGAGGAGCTTGAAAAGATAAGCACGCAGGCCAACGACATCGCCGAGTTTACCAAGCCGGGAGATACTGCAACGTTTGAGAGCTATATTACCAAATACAGCGATGACTCCGAAAGCCAGACTGCCAATCCGGACGGTTATTACTTCCCGGTCAATGCTCAGTACAGCTACAAGTACATTGTGGATATCATTGAGCAGCTTGGCAAAATGGAGGTCGGGGAGATACGCGTGGTCGAGTCGGATTACGGCTACCACGTTATAATGAAGTACGAGCTGGATGACGGCGCGTATGAGGATTCGGACAAAAGTGTGTGGTTTGAGAACGAGTCCAACAGCTTTTCGGACGATGTTCAGCAGTGGTTGTTCGCCAGCCGCTGTGAGGAATATCTTGACGACATCAAGGTCGACGAAAAACTGCTCGGTCAGATCGACATTTCCATGGTAAATCCCAACTACTATTATTAAAACCGAATAAAAGGGGTGCTGTGAAAACGGCTGAGATGGGACACTGTCCCGAACCCTATGAACCTGATACGGGTAATACCGGCGGAGGGAGTTTTTCAAGGATAGTTTCTATCCTTGTTTAACGCGCGCCGTGTACTCTGTACGCGGCGCGATTTATATTTTATTTATCTTTTTGGAGGAAACCCATGAAAAAAAAGCAGAATCAGACAATCCTTGCCCTCGTTGAGGGCGCAGCAATGGCAGCGCTTGCTGTCGTTCTTCAACTTGTTATGAGTTTTATACCGGGACAGCCTCAGGGCGGCTCGATCTCAATCGCGATCATCCCGATAATCTACTATGCGTATCGCCGCGGCACCGGCTGGGGACTTCTTGCCGGTATCGTTTGGTCGGTGACCGAGCTTCTCATCGGCGGCTTCTACGCTCCCCCGGCCGGAACCTTCTTCTCAGTGGTCCTTTGCCTGTTGCTTGACTACATAATCGCGTTCGGCGTGGCAGGTATTGCACCCCTGTTTGCAAAGCCCTTCGGCGAGCGCCGCATACTCGGTTACACAGTCGGTGCGGTGGCTGTCAGCGTTATCCGCTATATCAGCAGCTTCCTTTCCGGCGTACTGCTCTGGGGTTCTTACGCTCCGGAGGACATGAACGTCTGGCTCTACTCGCTGACCTACAACGGCGCATATATGATCCCAAACATCATTCTTGCAGGCGTTCTCATCATCCCGCTCTGCCTCGCGGTCGATCCTAAGACGCTGAAGCCCTACAAGCGTACAAAGTAATACGGGATATACGCGAAAGTATCAATAAAAAATCACTTTACCGCTTTTAAAACGGTAAAGTGATTTTTTGTATATGTCGGAGCAGTCAACTGCGAATTGGCAACCTGTGGGGAATTATTTGGCGGTCATTTTGAGATATGCGTTGATAAAGCCGTCAATTTCGCCGTCCATTACGGCGGTGATATTTCCGTCCTCATAGCCGGTACGGGTATCCTTGACCAGCGTATAGGGCATGAAAACGTACGACCGTATCTGATTGCCCCATTCGATATTTGTTTTGACACCGCGCACCTCGTCGATGGTGTCAAGCCGTTCCCGTATCTTGATCTCCATGAGCTTGGATTTGAGCATGCGCATGGCAGTTTCTTTGTTTTGCAGCTGTGAGCGCTCGGTCTGACAGGTGACGACAATGCCGGTCGGCTTGTGCAGTATGCGAACTGCCGAGCTGACCTTGTTTACGTTCTGTCCGCCGGCTCCGCTGGAGTGGTAGGGCATGAAGTCGTAATCCTCGTCGCGTATGACTATGTCGTCCAGCTTGTCGAACTCGGGCATGACCTCAATGGAGGCAAATGAAGTGTGCCGGCGTCCCGATGCATCAAACGGTGAAACGCGCACCAGTCGGTGTACGCCGTGCTCGCTTTTGAGATATCCGTATGCGTTGATACCCTCTACCATGATAGTCGCGCTTTTGAGCCCGGCTTCCTCGCCGTCCAGCCAATCTGTCAGCTTGACGTTGTATTTGTGGCGCTCTGCCCAGCGTGTAATCATGCGGTACAGCATTTGTGCCCAGTCCTGTGCCTCGGTGCCGCCCGCTCCCGGGTGGAACGATATTATCGCGTTGTTTCTGTCATATTCGCCGGACAGCAGGATTTCTATGCGGCGTTCCTCTTTTTCACGGTTAATTGCTTCAAGCTCGGCCTGGACCTCGGGCACGGAGGACTCGTCATTTTCCTCAATGGCCATTTCCGCCAGTGCGATCGCGTCCTCAAGGCGGTTGTGCAAGGCATCATAGCCCTCGATCTTATCCTTTGTCTGCTTGATCGTCTGGAGCACGCGGGAGGAATTCTCCTGATTATTCCAGAAGTCGGCGTCCAGCGTTTGCTTTTCCAGCTCGGCGACGTTATTACGCAGCTCGTCTATCCGGAGCGCCGAACCAAGCTCTTTTATGTCGTCCCGCAGCGCCAGCAGTTTATATTTTGCATCTTCCAGTGCTATTATCAAATCTGACCTCCCCGCCGTTCTCCCGGCGTATTTCGTTTATACAATTACGTATCATTATAACATATATTACCCGCTCTTGGCAATAGTATTTACGATTTTTTTGACTTATAAACCGCAAACACCGCCGTGCGGGGGTGTCCGCGACATAATGAGTGACGCGGATATTGCCCCGGCGCGGCGGTGTACGGTCGGCGGTGTGCCGGCGGATCAGAGTCCCAGCTCGTCGAGCAAGCTCTGCTTTTCGCGGTAGCCCACCGATTTTGCAACGGGATGTCCGTTCTGCATGAGAATAACGGTGGGTATGCTGACGATGCCGAACGAGCTTGCAAGCTCGCCCTCGTTGTCGACGTTGACCTTGCCGACTACGATATCGTCGCGTTCGTCCGCAATTTCATGCAGTACGGGCGCCAGCATGCGGCAGGGACCGCACCATTCCGCCCAAAAATCAAGCAGGACGGGCTTGTCCGAATTAGTGACCTCGGCGGTGAAATTTGAGCTTGTAATTTCCTTGATCATGATTATTACCTTCTTGTTTTTTATTTTTGTTTTTCTTTGTAGTACAGCATGCAGTGGCAGTAGCCCTCGAAATCGGGGTCGGCCATCTGTTCGCGGAACTCACGGCAGATACATTTTGTATCCTCGGTCTGCTCGCGGCGGCAGGGGCAGTAGCCGCCTGTGCGCTTGAGCCCTTCGCGCACTATGCGCACGACCTCGGCGTTCTCGTTGAGCCGGACACGCCCGGCTGCCTTTTTATTATTGCTGATATCGGACACAGTCAATTCCTCCTTGATTCATTTTGCTGACATCATACCGGCCTCACGGCGTGAAATTTCGTGAACGGGCGGTATGCCGCGGTCGATGAAATCCGCACTTTCGCCCAACAGATCTCTTGTGATGACCTGCCTGCGGTCAACGGTCGGACCTGCCATGTGCGGCATCATCATGACATTCGGAAGTGTATAGAGCGGGCTGTCGGGGGCGGGCGGTTCTTTTTCATAGACGTCCAGCACGGCGCTGAAGCGCCCAGTCGCCAGCTGACGGCACAGCGCTGCTTCGTCTATCAGCGCTCCGCGCGCCGTGTTGACCAACAGCGCTCCGTTGCTTATCATCGAAAGCAGGCGGTCGTCCACCATGTGGCGTGTTTCGGGCGTGCCGGCGGTATGGAGCGTGATTATGTCACAGCTACTGAATATGTCTTCAAGAGTCGTCTGTACCATGCCGTAGTGCTCGAGGTCGTCTCCGGGCACCGGGACAATGTCATAAACCTTGAGATGAACGCCGAACGGATACAGCAATTTTACCAGCCGCCGTGCGATAGTGCCGTAGCTTACCACACCGACTGTGCGGTCACGTAGCCCACGGTTGTTGAAGCTCGCGGCGCTTTTCCACTGCTTATTCTGCTTGAGCTCCTGCGCATGAGTGGGAATGTCGCGCAGCGCGGCCAGCATGTAGGCCACGGCGCCCTCGGCAACCGAATCGGCAAAATAGCTGTTGCCCGAAATGACACGTATTCCGCGCTCCCACATTTGCGGCGTGACAAAAGGCACCACGGTCCCGCACAAATGTGTCAGCAGACGCAGGCGTGGGGCGGCGTCGAGCACGGTGGGCGTCAGCGCAGGCGACCCCCAGCCGCTGATGCAGACGTCACAGTTTCCTATACGTTCGGCAAGCTCAGCTTCGGACAGCCGGTGCCCCGTGTCGTTCCAGACTATTTCTCCAAGCTGCTCGGCCAGTGCGATGTTGTCGGGTGTGAAAAACGTGTCGAACACAGCGCCGCGCGGCAGTGAAACAAATGCTTTCATGAACCTATTCCTCAGAAAATGTTTTGATCAAATACGTAAATATAGACAAGCGAGCCGGAGTAGCCACGCAGGTTGTAGGGGGCGGACTCAATGGTGAATTCCTCAATGATCTTGCCCTGTGTGCGCTGCATGTTGAGCCATGCAGTCATGGTCGGCACCTCGTCCTCGGTGAGTAGCAGGAAGTAGCGGTCAGCGTCTTCGCGGTCGTCGTAGCTTCCGGCCGGCTGTTGGTAGTTATATTCAACCGGCGCTTTGGAGCCGGGATACAGGTTGGCAACCACCACGTCGCCGCCCGAGATCATGGTTATCGCCTCGGCCCACCAGAAGTTGGCGTAACCGTATTTGAGTCCGCGCGCGGCCAACTGCTCGGACGCAACGTGCCACGAGTTGTCGTCACCGTAGTCGGCGGGCATACGCGAAATCTCAAGTGCCGAGACACAGCCCATGAGTATAAGAAATGCCAGCAGCAGCGCACCGATACGTCCTGCGACTTTCTTTCTCCCGATAAGCTCGATTGCCGTCATGAACGAGGCCAGCACCGATGTTCCGAGCATAGGGACCAGCCGCCAGTTGGCACCGCCCAGTTTGCCGAACGTCACGGCAAACAATATGAATGCCGACACGGCAAAGTGTCCAATAAGCACGGTGCGCACGGCGCTGTTACGGATCTTATTGAAGCCTGCAGCCAGCACCAGCGGTGCGACCAGCAGGATTATGCCGCCGAAAATGCGTATCATGTTGACTATTGAATCAAGGCTTACCAGCGGGTCGCCCGCCGTGACCGATACGCCGAGCAGTGACAGCCAGTTGACGAAAAAGCCGAGAAAATTATCTGTCCAGCTTGACATGGCACTGTAGGCCGAGTAGGCGTCGGCATAGCCGGCTGTCACGCCGTGCGACAGCGGCCCTATGAGCAGAAATCCCAGCGCCGAGCACAGAACGACAAGAGCCAGCAATATTGCGGTGTTTACGTTGCGGCGGCAGAGCAGCCTGTCCTCGTGCAGAAAGCGGTTGGCGAACACGCCGCATATCATCGGAAGCGTGAAGCACACCAGTGTCTGCAAGCCGTCCGTTGCGGCAATAAGCGAGAATACCAGCAGGACTGCCACCCTTACCCAGTCGTGCGGACGCGCCGCGCCGGGATTGTCCGCCGGACCGTCCTGCCGCAGTATGCGAAGTGCCAGCCCCAAGCCAAAGCAAAAGAACAGCAGGCCGAGATTGTAGTAAAACACATGCTCCCACATGATCTCACGCAGCTTGGCACTTGACGACATGATCATCAGCATGACGCCGACCATACAGGCAGAAACGGTATGTGAATATCCAAGCCCGCGTGCCAGATAATACAGCGCGGCGATAAACAGCAGAGCAAACAGCGTAAGTCCGCACAGCTGTGCCGTCATTGAGTAGCCGAATATGGCCACGAACGGCAGAAACAGCAGATTTCCTCCAAACGGAAGAATTGCGGCGTAGTAAAAGTTATCGGAGATCAGCTGCCCTGACTCATATGTCGCCTGCGCCCAGCGCAGAGAGTCGGTGCAGTCGGAGGTCATGTATCCCTCTGCCGGGCCGAGAATGTAGTACAGCGTTACTCCGGCACCGAGGCACATTATCAGCAGGGGAAGAATTATACGTACGATCCCCTCCAGACGGTCGTTATTTTTCAGCTTCAGCATGTTCCGCCTTCTCCTCATGGTATTCCTTTTCGGTGTTGACGCCCCATACAGCGGTTTTGTCGGTTGAGCCGGCGGCGATTGCACGGACGGCCTCAATGGCGGTCAGCATGGAATGATCCATGTTGTTGTAGCGGTGCTGGCCGTTGCGGCCGAGGCACCACAGGTTGGGTATGCCGGACAGCCAGTCCTTGACGGTGTCAAACTCCTTGTAGGTGTCAAAGTAGGCCGGGTAGGCCTTTTTGACCTTTATACGTGTGGCGTCCTTAACATCTTCTTTATCTATGACGTCGATGGATGCCAGCTCGTCAATGGCAAATTTAATGAATTCGTCATCTGACATGCTCCACAGCTCGTCGCCTTCGTTGCAGAAATACTCAAGTCCCAGCCACATGGTGTGTTCGGGGTCCTTGACCATGTAGGGTGACCAGTTGTTGAACAGCTGCAGTCGTCCCAGCTTGACCTCACGCTCCTGAATGTATATCCAGCAGTCGGGGACGTTGCCGGTGAGCGTTTTGACCTTGGTCTTGTTTTGCAACTTGAGCTTGTCCACCAGCAGGCCTACCGTGATATAATCGCGGTAGGGAAGGCCGGCTGCTACGCGGCGCACGTCGGCGGGCGGCACGTCGCCCATACCGGCAACAAGGTCACGAACCGGCATTGTTGACATGAATATATCCGCCGCAAAACGGCGCCCGTCCTCGGATGTGACGGACACGACCCGGCCGTCGGCCACCTCTATGTCCTTGACACGGGTATTCATGATGATCTCTCCGCCCATGGAGCGTATATCATCGGCGAGATATTCCCACAGCTGTCCCGGTCCCTTTTTGGGATAGAAATATTGCTCAATAAGCGAGGTCTCGACCTTGTCTTTGGAACGGAACGGCTTGGATATAACATTCCACACCGCTTTGCTGAGGCTCAGCCCCTTGACGCGCTGTGCGCCCCAGTCGGCCGAGATCTCGGAGGGGTGCCGTCCCCACAGATTTTCGGTGTAATATTCAAAAAACATTTCGTACAGCGGGCGGCCGAAGCGGTTGATATAAAAGTTTTCGAGCGAATCCTCCGGCAGCTTGTGCAGGCAGCTGCCGATATACCCGAAATCGGATTTGACTTTTCTGAAAAAGCCCATGTTTTTGAAGGTTTCAGGCTTGAGTGATACGGGGTAATCAAAGAATTTGCGCAAAAAGAATATGCGCGAGATACGGTTGCGCAGCAGCATGACGCGGTCGACCTGCTCGGGATCGGGTCCGTCTGTCGGCAGCTCCTTGATGATGCCGAGAATTTTGTCGTCATAGGACGGCTTTCCCTGAAGCGGCATCAGCTCCTGCCACAGCTCGTTTACCTCTTTGTTTTTGGAGAAAAAACGGTGTCCGCCGAGGTCCATGCGGTTGCCGTTATGCACGGCAGTGCGCGAAATTCCGCCGATATATTCGGATTCCTCGAGTATCACGGGCTTTATATCCGTATTTTTGAGCAGCTCGTAGGCGGCGGTAAGTCCCGCAGGGCCTGCGCCGATGATAATTGCTGTTTTTTTGTCCATGTCACTGACCGTGCCTTTCTTTTATTTTCCTTTATATACAAGTATTTTACGTCCTACGTAGTTCCATATCAGAACCACACCCTTGACCGCGCAGGTCATGAGCAGATACCATATTCCGCTCTCGCCGATAAGCAGTGTGCCGAGCAGCGTCAGCCCCACTGTCAGGCCGTAGCCCACCACTCCGACCGCAAGATAGATCATGAAGGCGCCGACTGTACGCCCTTTCTTTTTCTGCTCGTCGGTCCTGAAAACGAAAATGTTGGACAGAATGTAGTTTACTGCTATGCCGACGATAAAGCCCGCAGTTACCGACAGCGCGACGTACAGCCGGTCGTCCTTGGTGCCGCCAAGAATGTAGTACAGCATGACGTAATTCACGCCCATGTCGACCAGCGCCGATATGCCGCCTACTATGACGTAGCGCGCAAACTCAAACAGAGTTTTTTTGTCAAGTCCTTTGCTTTTCACTTCTGCCTCCGATAAACAAACAAATCTTTTATTAAGTATACCACATTGCCGCAAAATCCGCAAGTGCAAAACTCATTATTGCCTTCAAATTAAGACATTTTGCCGCTGTCGGGCACATTATTGCACGGTAGTTGGCATAATTTGTCTGTATAGACGCACGGCAGAGAAAAAAGTTCGGCGTGTTGACTTGAAAAATCCGGTTTCAGGCGAGCTGTTCACCGTCAGCCGAGTACTTTTTTAATTTGGTACAGCGAATTCAGGACCAGATACAGCTGTGGGTTTTTGCGCATGATGTTCCAGATCCCGGTACCGGCGAGATCGTAGCTGTCGATAAGGCGCAGCGACGCGTCGGCACTGCGTGCGTCCTCAAACCACACCTCGTGCTGTACCGGTCCGGCATCGGTACGGTCGTAGTAGTTGAAGTAGGGCGACTGCGCCACCTCGTCGTACTCAATTGCCGCGCGCTTTTCGGCTGCCAGCTCGACTGCCTCCACGTTTGACAGCGACTCCGCCCGCGATTCGCCCTGCACATACGGCAGCGTCCAGTTGTAGGCGTAATTCGGTTCTCCGAGCAGCAGCTTGAGAGACGGTATGCGTGTTACGGCATAGTCCAGCACCCCGCTTACCGGACCTATCGGAGATACCGCCATAGGCGGGCCGTAGGTGTAGCCGTATTCATATGTCATCAGCAGTGCCAGATCGGCCGCCTCGCCCAATGCGGCATAGTCGTGCCCCTCGTACAGCAGTCCCGGCTTGTCGTCACTTTCCTTGGGCGCAAGATCGACAAACACGTAATACCCTTCGGGCGACAGCCGCTCGCGCGTTGCACGGACAAGCTCAGCATAATCGGCGGCGTTCTGAGCCGGAACGTACTCAAAATCAAACTCGACGCCGGAATATCCCTTGCTCCGGACGGTGTTGTATATATTGTCCACTACCGCATTCCGCAGTGCGGGGTCGGACAGTATGTCGGAGGCCAGCTGATTTGAGAACAGCCCCTGATTGTTCAGTGAGGCTATCATCATAATTGGTGCCACGCCGTAGCTGCGGGCAAGCGAAATAAGCTCGTCATCGTCCTGCGGAATAAGACTGCCGTCCGGGTTGAGTCCGTATGTGAACACGGACAGATATGTAAGGTAGGGAAGGGCAGTGGTCAGTGTGGAGCGGTCGACAAAGGGATAGACGTAGCCCGTAACCGATACCTCACGGTCAAATTCGGGCGGTTCAAGTGATATAAACAGCTGCTGACCCGGCGTCAGCACGTCGCTACCGGCCAGTGACGGATTGTTGCGCCACAGCTGATTTACACTGACTCCGTACTGCCCGGCAATGGAATACAGCGTGTCCCCGGGCCGCACGGTGTAGGTAGTCTCGGGCTGAAGTATCACCAGCGACTGTCCTACCGATAACACTGAAGGTGAGGCCAGTGCGTTATCGGCGGCGAGACGGTCAACAGTGGTGTTATAGCGACGGGCGATGCTGTACAGCGAGTCGCCGGGGCGGACGGTATAGATTATCATTACTATATGCCTCCTGTGTGAAAATCATTGTCAGTATATGTTCGGCGGTGCGGCACGGTGCATATTTGACGGTCCGGAGGAAATAATAAGGGCATACAACATAAAAAAGGAAGGTATAAAATCATGAACAAGCCACAGATAGTCAAATGCTCCGCCCGTGAAATACTGGATTCCCGGGGCAATCCCACCGTGGAGGCAACGGTTTTCCTCAGCGACGGCACCGTGGGTGTCGCCGGAGTACCGTCGGGCGCGTCGACAGGTATTTTTGAGGCGCACGAGCTGCGCGACAACGATAGCGAACGCTACGGCGGGCGCGGCGTGCTGGAGGCGGTAAAGGGTGTTATAAAGCGCATATCGCCTGCCATTGCCGGCGCCTACGCCTCAGAACAGGCCGAAATAGATAAAATTCTGTGCGAGCTGGACGGAACGCCCAACAAGTCGCGGCTCGGAGCCAACGCCACACTGGCAGTGTCACTTGCCTGTGCACGCGCGGCCGCCAACTGGTACGGGATCCCGCTCTACCGTTATCTCGGCGGCATGGGTGCCTGCCGTATGCCGGTGCCCATGATGAACATTCTCAATGGCGGAGCACATGCATCAAACAACGTTGAAATTCAGGAGTTTATGGTAGTTCCGCTGGGAGTGGACAGCTTTGGCGAGGCACTGCGCTGCGGCAGTGAGATATTTCATGCATTGGGCCGGATACTGCGCCGCGACGGGTATGCCTCAACGGTAGGCGACGAGGGCGGTTACGCGCCCGACCTTGCTGACGACGAGCAGGCTATCGCGCTTATCTGCCGCGCTATCGAGGAGGCCGGATATGACACCGACCGGGTCAAGATCGCGCTTGATGCGGCGGCGGGTGAATGGTATTCCGAGGCAGACGGCGGGTATGTCATGCGCAAGCATGGCGGGCGCTACAGCCGGGACGATCTTATGCAATACTGGCAGGGACTGTGTGACAAATACCCTGTCATCTCGATCGAGGACGGTCTTGACCAGCGTGACTTTGACGGCTGGAGCCGCCTGACCGAGCTTCTCGGTGACCGGATAATGCTGGTCGGAGACGATTTATTCGTGACCAACACACGGCGGCTGGCGCGCGGCATTGCAGAAGGGGCGGCCAACTCAATTCTGATAAAGCCCAACCAGATAGGAACGCTCAGTGAGACCATGCGCGTCATACAGCTGGCGCGCGAGTCGGGGTACAGGTTTATACTGTCGCACCGTTCGGGCGAAACAGAGGATACAACGCTGGCTGACATTGCTGTAGCTGTCAATTCGCCGTTTATCAAGACGGGCGCACCTTGCCGCGGCGAGCGCGTGGCCAAATACAACAGGCTGCTGCGTATAGAGTCGTCGCTCAACTCGGGGGCGGTATACGGCTGGAGAAGCGAGCTTTCCTCACGCCCCGAGAACGAGCCTGTTGGAGTGTAAGCGTACACTTCCCCGGCAGGGGCTTGCCTGAGTGTTGCCGGAAGCTGCGCCGTGCTTTGACAAAATCCGACCTTTCCGCATATCATTTTATTGAGTCATATGACTCGGTAATCTGATATGTGCGGGGAGCGGCAGATTTGTCGCTTCTCCGCGCCCTGTCCGCGTGCATAGAGCAGCGCGGACAGTCGAAAGGTATGGTGAACAATATGAAATTCAATTCAAACGACGCGAGGACACCTGCCGAGCGTATCGGCGATGACCTGCTTCGTCGTGTTATAGAGCAGAACTGTTCCGGCGAAAACCGTCGCGGATTGCGCCGCAACGGGCTTGGAATAACCGGACAAAGTGAAAATTCCGTGCCGTGGCCGCCTGCCGGAGGAGCACGCGGAGGTAATTCAAGCAACTGCGGTTGCCGCTCGGGCAATGGCGGCTGCAGAGAACGTACCGACAACGGCGGCTGTAGGGAACGCACCGATAGCTGCGGCTGCAGAGAACGCACCGATAACGGCGGCTGTAGGGAACGCACCGATAGCTGCGGTTGCAGAGAACGCACCGACAACGGCGGCGGTAGGGAACGCACCGATAGCTGCGGCTGCAGAGAACGCACCGATAACAACTGTGGCTGTGGTTGCCGCCACGGCGGTGATGCCGGCAAAAACACCGGCTGGGGACTGTACGGCTACCCACTGGCCATGGTATATTCACCGATTCAGTGCTTTGGCGAGCTGTATGAACCTGATGACGGACTGTCGCACGGCACGATATTCAGTCAGCTTGATTTACCGTTTGAGGGAAAAGGAGGTTGCCGCAAATGACAGATATGAGAAATTCATGCGGACGTGGCTGCAGGGAGCTTGCTCGTCGTGTCAAAGAACTTGACTTTGCAATAAATGAGGTGGCGCTGTATCTCAACGCCTACCCCGACAGTGCACCTGCGCTGGAATATTACAACTGTATGCGCGCACGTCGTCAGGCTATTGTAGAGGAGTATGAAGCTGCCTGCGGTCCCCTGACAATGTTCGGTAACTGCGGTGACAGCTGGCAGTGGGTGCGCGGCCCGTGGCCGTGGCAATACGGCGGAGAGGACAGGTGACAGATATGTGGATATATGAGAAAAAGCTGCAATACCCGGTGAAAATCAAAAACACCAACGCAAAGCTGGCACAGGCTATAATCAGTCAGCTTGGTGGGCCGGACGGAGAACTTGCCGCCTCCATGCGGTATCTGAACCAGAGGTACAGCATGCCTTATGACGAGGTGATAGGCATACTGACCGATGTGGGTAGTGAGGAGTTGGCGCACCTTGAGATGGTTGCCGCCATACTGCACCAGCTGACGCGCGACCTTACCGAAGACCAGATACGTGACAGTCCGTTTGCCAATTACTTTGTTGACCACACGCTGGGCGCTTATCCGCAGGCTGCCTCCGGAGTTCCGTTTGACGCAAAATATTTTGCAGTCAAGGGCGATATACTTGCCGACCTGCATGACGATCTGGCGGCAGAGCAAAAGGCGCGTTCTACGTATGACAACATCCTGCGCCTGTGCGATGACCCGGACGTGCGTGACCCGATAAAATTTTTGCGTGCGCGTGAGATAGTGCACTATCAACGCTTCTGTGACGCAATGCGCATAACGCAGGACAGGCTGAATTCCAAAAATTTCTATGCCTGCAATCCCTGCTTTGACCGCGGTTGCGGAAAAAAATGACCCTGGTGTACTGATACAGTCAAGGTCAGGTCAGGATTTTGTGCGAGAACCACGCTTTACGCGCCCCGCTTGCCGGGGCGCGTTCTTTTCGACCATTTTTCTGCCGCGTGGTAAGAAGTTTCTACAGAAGTATTGAAGTATTGAAGTATTGTCTGTCAAGGACGATGAGAAGATTACAGGAATATCGTATTACAAGGACGATGAGAAGATTACAGAAATATCGTCTTTCAGGACGATAAGAATGGCGCTTTTCTGTCCCGCGACAGAAAAGTGCCCAAAAGAACGCGCCAATGGGGGAACCCATGGTTCCCCCTTGGA
>URHI01000019.1 GCA_900547565.1 uncultured Eubacteriales bacterium
ATTCCGTATAACTACACGATCGGCAAGTCTCAGTTCGCGCTGTTCCGTATGGCACCGCAATACATCTCGAATCGTCAGTGGTATTGGCTCCGTGATGTCGTTTCTGCGTCGCATTTCGCCGGTGTGGGCTACGGCGGTGGCAGCAACGACACCGTCGCGTCCTCCTCCTACGGGGTGGCGTTCGGCTTCTGCATATAATCTGTGCATCTTGGGTATCTGGCCCCCTTTGTGGGGCCAGATACTGACGCACTGGCTCCCGGCCTACGCCCCTATATCGCCGCGTAAGCGGCGCGCGAAAATTTTGAAAATTCACACTTCTCGTCTGGAAATTGGGGGGGCGTGTGATATAATATAATTTACGAACTTTTCAGCAAAAATGAGGTGGTGCCCTTGTCTGTAATCAAAAGCAAGCGCTCTACGTCCGACATGGAGTTTCTGGCAACCGCAAGGAAGTTAGAAATTTACACGATTCAAAAATGCGTGAATTTCCCGAAGCGATACACCTTTTATGTATCACAGCCTTTGGCCGCTGCGGCGACGCGCATTTATGAGGACGTCAAGAGAGCAAACAGCATATACCCCTTGAATCAGCATGAGGTTCAGATCAGGCGCGACTACTTCCTACACGCCAACGCTGAGCTTCAGAGCATGATTTCCCAGCTTGAGGTGGCGCAGGAGCTGTTCGGTATCGAAATGGACACCCTGAAATACTGGATGGACATTGTAGACACCGAAATTCGGCTCGTGAAAGCCGTACTGAAAAGCGACAGGGCGCGGTACAAAGACCTGCCCTGATAAGATCATAGGTTAAGCGCTGCACAAATTGCCAGTTCTTCGACGAGGTTGACTTCTAACTGGTGGCTGCGGTCGCCTGAGGCGTCCGGCTCGTCGTCTTTCGCCAATGTGAACAACAACGGTAACAGCAACAACAACAACGCGTCCAACTCCTACGGGGTGGCGTTCGGCTCCTCTCGTGCCAGACAGAGTAGCTTTCGGAGTGAAATCCGTGCAGAGTGGAGAGAAGGAGTGCTTGACCTTCCTGCAAAGGTAAATATATGCCCTGATGCGTCCGGGCGGACGCTGCTTGCATGGTACGGATTGCAGGTCATTCCGTATTTCATGCCCGGTGACGCTATGTGCCTACTGCAACCTGCCAACAGGCATACGGGGCAAGCGAGGTTTCATTTCATATGACAAGCGAAGAACGTAGAGAAGCAAGGTATCAACGCCGCGCTGCTGCACGGCGGGCAAAGCGAGACGCCGCCTGCGCCGAGAACGATAATTACGACGAGGTGTTCAGCTATAAGCACCTCTATCAATCGTACAAGTGCTGCCGTCGCGGTGTGTCGTGGAAGGCCAGCGTCCAGAAATACACGGCCAATGCGCCGCTGAACATCCTGCACACATATAACCAGCTCGCAACCGAGAAATTCAAAAGCCCCGGTTTTTACGAGTTTGATTTGTATGAGCGCGGGAAGCATCGTCATATCCGTAGCACGGTCATAAGCGAGCGTGTTGTCCAGCGGTGCCTGTGCGACAACGCCCTTGTGCCGGTCCTTGAGCGTACCTTTGTCTACGACAACGGCGCGTCCATGAAGAACAAGGGCTACGATTTTGCCATGCGCCGGATCACGCAGCATCTCCATGAGCACTACCGGAAATACGGCAATGAGGGCTATATCCTGCTGTTTGATTTCTCTAAATTCTTCGACAACGTTTCCCATGAGATCGTGAAAGCGATCCTGCATAAGGAATTCACCGACGAACGGCTCCTTACGCTCACAGAGCATTTCATCGACGCTTTCGGCGATAAGGGTATGGGGCTGGGCAGTCAGATCAGTCAGGTGCTGGCCCTCGCCTCTGCAAACCGTCTTGACCACTATGTCAAGGAGGTTTTGCAGGTGCGCGGCTATGGCCGGTACATGGACGACGGCTACCTGATCCACACATCTAAAGCCTATCTTCAAAACTGCGTGGCACATATCCGGGCGATATGCGCTGAGCTTGGCATTACCCTGAATGAGAAGAAAACGCAGATCGTCAAGCTGAGCCACGGCTTTTCTTGGTTGAAGGTGCGTTTCTTCATCACAAAAACCGGCAAGGTCGTCCGGAAAATCTATAAGCGTAGCGTCACGAAGATGCGTCAGAAAATGAAAAAGCTACACAGGAAATACCTGTGCGGTAAAATAACCTTCGCGGACATCTATGCGACGTGGCAAAGCTGGCGCAGCTATGCCGCGCGATTCAACGCATGGCACACCGTTCAAAACATGGGCGCACTGTACACCAACCTTTTTATAAACAGCAAGGAGGACTGCTATGGTCTACTTCAAAATTCTGTCTGCTGACGGCACTGTCAAAAGCGTGGAAGCGCTTGCCGATCCCGTCTATGTCTGTTGGCAGACCCGCAACGGCATTCTTATCCGGTGCGACAAACGGGACGCGCAGGGCGTCATGTCCGGCGACGGGAACACAATTTATCAGCTTCAGGGGAAGCAGCTAAGCGGCGTTGGGAGTGAAGAACTTCTCAGCGCCGTTTCTATTACCCTTGCAGAATATGAGGAGCTTGCGGCACAGGTCGGCACCACGGACCCCGACGACGATACGCCGGTCAATCCGCCCGACGACCCCGGAACGGAAATCCTCACCCGCGCGCAGCTCACCGAAAAGGTGCTGGCCCTCGAAGATGAGCTGGCAGCGGCAAAAATCCTGCTGGGGGTGACGGACGAATGACGCTGAAAGCCCTCGCACAAAAGCTGCGGCCTCTGATTGAAACCGCAGCACAGAATTTTGACGACACGACCGCCCTTGAGGCGGTCGAACTTTTCCCGGCGTGGAAGACCGGCACCGTGTACACAACGGGGCGGCGGGTCCGACATGGCGGGATTCTTTATACCGTTTTGCAGGATCACACCGCGCAAGACAGCTGGACGCCCGATGCGGCACCGTCCCTTTTCGCAAAGGTGCTTATCCCTGATCCCGACGTTATCCCCGAATGGGAGCAGCCGGACAGCACCAACCCTTACAAGAAGGGGGATCGCGTCCGATTTAATGGAAAGGTTTACGAGAGCCTTATAGATAACAATGTGTGGTCGCCTTCTGCTTATCCTGCCGGTTGGAGGGAGGTGTCCGCATGACCCTGAAGGATCTTCTTCTGGGCGGCAGCGGCGGTCTGTTCGCGCTGCTGACCATCCTGCAAATCAGCCCCATCAAGATCAACCCGTGGTCTGCGCTGGCCCGCTCGATTGGCCGGGCGCTCAACAAAGATGTTCTGGACCGGCTCACCACTTTGGAGGTCGAACAGAAGGAAATCAAATCGGAGCTGGCCGCCCAAAAGGCGCTTTCCGATAAGCGCGAGGCCAACGGCTGGCGAGCAGACATCCTCCGCTTCAACATGGAGCTTGTCGAGCATACGCGGCACACACGGGAGGACTACATCGAGATTTTGGACGTCATCGACAAGTATGAAAAATACTGTGATAGTCACAAAGACTACGAAAACAACCGTGCCGTCCATGCAATCGCCAACATTGAGCGCTGCTACGACGACCGGCTGAAAAATAATGACTTTGCATAAGGAGGAAATCGCTATGAACCCCGAAACCGAAACCACCACCACCGAAACCACCGAGGCGGAACTGACCGCCGAAGCTCTGGACGAGCTTTCCAACAACAAAGGGGAGGACTAAATCATGAGTTACACGAATTCGCCGATGGTGAGCTACACGAAGCTCAGCCCGAACCACAGCGGGCAGCGCACCCACAGCATCGACCGTATCACGCCGCACTGCGTAGTCGGCCAGTGCAGCGTGGAGACGCTGGGCCGCATCTTCACGCCGACTTCCAAGCAGGCCAGCTGCAATTACGGCATCGGCCTTGACGGTCGTGTTGGTATGTATGTCGAGGAGAAGAACCGCAGCTGGTGTTCGTCCTCCAATGCCAACGACCAGCGGGCCGTGACCATCGAGTGCGCCAGCGACAGCACGGAACCGTATGCGTTCAAGGATGTGGTCTATCAGACCCTCATCAAGCTCTGCGTGGACATCTGCCAGCGCAATGGCAAAACCAAGCTGCTTTGGCTGGGCGACAAGGACAAGACCCTGAATTACGCCCCCAAGGCCAACGAAATGATCCTGACCGTCCACCGCTGGTTTGCCAACAAGAGCTGCCCCGGCAACTGGATGTATGCCCGCATGGGCGACCTTGCCGCGAAGGTCACTGCGGCGCTGGGCGCTGCGGCAGAGCCGGTGAAGCCCACTACCCCTACCACCCCCAGCGCCATCAAGAAGGGCGACGTCGTGCGCATCCTGTCCGGCGCGACCTACTACAGCGGCAAGGCCGTCCCGAACTGGGTAGCCGCCAAGCAGTGGATCGTCCGCGAGGTCAGCGGCGACCGCGCCGTCATCGACAAGAGCGTGGACGGCAAGAACGCCATTTGCAGCCCGATCAACGTCAAATTCCTGTCCGTCGTGGGCGGGACGGCTACACCGACGCCCAGCTTCAGCGTGTACCGGGTGAAGATCACCGCTGACGCTCTGAACATCCGCAAAGGCCCCGGCACCGGCTACGGTACGAACGGCTGCATCCGTGACCACGGCGTTTATACCATCGTCGCGGAGAGCACGGGCACCGGCGCGACCAAATGGGGCAAGCTCAAATCCGGCGCAGGCTGGATCAGTCTGGATTACACCAAAAAGGTGTAAATACATATCGAAAAGGAGAATATCACCATGACTAACGTTATCATCGAAAACCTTGTGCAGATCGCGGCAACCCTGCTCATTACCCTGATCGGTGTTCTGGGCGCGTGGCTGTCTACCAAGCTCGCCAAGCGCGAGGAGCTGAAGAACATCTCTACGGCTACCAATGAGGTCATTCACGCCGCCCAGCAGACCGTCCTTGAGCTTCAGCAGACCACCGTGGAGGGCATGAAGAAAGCCCATGAGGATGGCAAGCTGACCAAAGACGAAATTACTGAGCTGGGCAAGCTGCTTATTGACGGCGCTATGGCTAAGATGTCCGACACCTCTAAAAACCTGCTCAACGCTGCTGGTGTGGACATTTCCGCCATCATTCGCGGCGCGGGCGAAGCCCTCATTGCGCGGATGAAATAACTCGCTGCGCCGGTGTAACATTCTGCTGAAAAGCGGTGTTACACCGGCTGGAAATGTTACAAAAGTCTGTAACACCGTAACGCTGATGTTACACGCAAATGTTACGGCTGAAAGCCTTGAAATCGGGCGCTTTTCAGCATTTGTAACATTGTAACATAATTTTCTAATATACCTGTTGAAATAAAGGGCGCAAGGCGTACATATACGTCATAGCGCCTTTGCGCGCCATATGCACACGCGTATAGGGAAAAAGGCCCTCGGATGTTACAAAAGCATCCGGGGGCCTTATTTTTTTTGCTTTCTTTGACGGCAGAAAAAAATAAATTCAAATATTTGCTCCTCGCCTCTTGACAAGTTCAAATGTTTGCACTATACTAATAGCATACGGAGCAATTATTTGAACTCAACAGGAGGACAAGAACATGAAGGTCAAAGAAACGCGCTGGATGGACATGGACGATCTGCGGGGGCTGTGCATCAAGCACGGGTGGTTTACGCGGGGTGACTGCAAAGCCTACGACAAGCTGCTGAAAATGCCGTATGACGCTAAAGGTAAGTTGCGGAACATCACCTCGACGATTCTCTGCAACATGGCGCAGGCCATCATGCAGTACAGCGACCCCGAAACCTACGAAATCCTTGAGCTTGAAGGCATCCTGTATTGCCTCGGCGAAATCTGCCACACCTGCTTTTCCGTTGAAGAATGAATGGAGGTAACGAAAATGTTTAAGATCAACAGCTACACCGACCTGAAGGTCGCCTACGAAATCCTTGAGATCGCTTATGAGAGCGGCAGGAGCCAGAAGGCCGCCGACCTCAAGCGCGAAATGCGCGCGTTCTTCCACCGTCCCGTCTCCGAGCGCCGCATCGTTCAGGATGACGGCATCGACGGCTATACGGAGCTGCTGCCGCTGCCTGAATACATCGAGACGATGGACGAGGCCGTCAGCTACTTCGAGGACTACGAATACCGGCACTATTACCCGTCTGCCTACGACTGCACGGGGCAGGCGTTTACGAGCTGGTACAAGGTTTTCGTTCGTGGCGGTCGTTTCTGGGCGTACCACCGTGTCAGTGTGGATGTTTGAGAGGAGGACAACGAAAATGGCAAGCACTGATTTCATCCAGAAGCGGATCGCCGGTAAGGAGAAGGAGATCGACAAGCTGGAAAAGAAACTGGCCCGTATCTGGCGGGCCAAGGAATCTAACTGGGAGAATAATCCCTATTTCTACGACGAGCGCGACCTTATCTGGACACGGCAAGATTTGGAGGCAGCCCGGCAGGGCCTCGCAAAGTATCAAGCCGAACTGGAAGCCGCTTTGGAAAAGGCGAACAGCCGGAATGTTCCTGCGATTCTTGAATTCCTCGAAATCTGGAAGCAGCGTTGCACCGAATTCTACGGAAATGGCCTTGCGTCCTATTTCGACGAAAAACAGCACGTATGGGACCTGTATTGCACCTTCTCCGATACCGAATACGGAAGCCCTGAGTACGAGGCCGCAAAAGCCGCCTACGACGAAGCGAACGCCGCTTTTCGCTGCAAGGTGCGGGGCTACTATGAAACCTTCACCTATACGGATCGCTGGGGAAAACCCCGCAAGGGCGAACAGAAGGTGCGCGAAGGCGAGTATGAGCACCTGAGGCCCTACAGTAATGAACGGTCCCTTGAAGCTGCTATGCAGCAGCTCGCAAAGGACCTGAACGAAGAAGCCAACCGGAAGTACGACTTCATCATTGAGCGTACCAATGCCATTGTCGGTGAGATCACCGACGCATCCGGTCTGAGCGTTGGCAGCAAGCAGGACCTAAACGGTTTCATCGTCGGTACGCGCGGGACAGCAAAGGTCCAAACGATTGGTGCTGGCGGCTACAACATTCAGTGCTTCCATTTCCGTACACTGATTAACGCAGTCTGAACTGATACCCGCCCCGGAGGTCACGAGGGCAGAAAGGAATAGAACATGAACATCAACACTTTGGAATTTATCCATGAGCTGCTGCGCGCAGAAGCTACACGCGCAGACGAGGTTTACAGGGCAGCCCGCCACCTTCAGCACGAATATGAGGAGGGCGACGATCCAAACTCCGAACTCTGCAAGCGTCAGGAAGAAGCAGCCGACGAGCGCATGGCAATTTCTTTTCGTGCCCGCAATGCGCTGGAAGACTTCGAGGCGCAGGAGTGGTAAGGTGACGACCGAAGAATAGGAGGTGTTATGTATGGCAACCTGTGAGATCATCCGCGAGGCACACGATGTACCGGCCTGCTGGGAAACGACCCTCGGCGGGCAGCGCTGGTGGATTACCCGCACTGCGGAGTTTTCCTTCACTGTGGAAACCTGCCTTGAGGTGCGGTACGGCGACATCGAGGTTGTGGCCGTCAAGACGTGCCGCAGTCTGGCGGCTGCCCAGAAGTGGCTGGAACAGCACTGGCGTGACTGGGTGCCGGACGAACGGTGCGAGAGCTACACACGGGAGGGAACATTGTGAGAATCGCAGATCAGAAGCGTGCGGACTTTGTGAAGCGGTTTCGCAGCCTGTCCCGTCGTTTCCCGCTGTGGCAGGTGTGGAGCGACTTCATCACCATGTTCGCCATTGCGCTTTCCAACGCCGTAGATAGTCGATACCGCACGGAGCGCGAGGCAATGTATAAGCGGATCATCGAAAAGTACGAGAAGACAGAGCGCGTGGTATTCCCCGAACTGGTAGAGGATGTGGTCAACGCCTTCGACGCCGACCGGGAGCAGGATTTTCTGGGCAGCGCGTACATGGAATTGGAACTCGGCAATCACTGGATCGGCCAGTTCTTCACGCCCTATGACATTTGCCGCTGCATGGCGGAGATTACCACTGGCGACGTCGTGGAGCAGATCAACCGCGACGGCTTCGTCACGCTGAATGACTGCGCGTGCGGAGCGGGGGCTACACTGATCGCGGCGGTGAATCAGATCGAAAAGCAGCTGTTTGAGGCAAAAAGCCCGCTGCGCTGGCAGAATCACGTCCTTGTGACGGCGCAGGACCTCGACTTCACAACGGGGATGATGTGCTATATTCAGCTCTCGCTGCTGGGCTGCGCGGGTTACATCAAGATCGGCAACACCTTGACCGACCCCATGCACGACGGAGACGACCCTACGGCCTACTGGTACACGCCCGGCTACTTTTCGTCCGTGTGGCAGCTTCGGCGTATCTTCAGGAGCATGGACAGGCTTTTCAAGGAGGCGGGATAATGGATGACAAAAAGGTCAAATACGACGCGCTTGACGCCATGTGGGCGTTCGTGCGTATGGGCGGTTATCAGCTTCACCCAGCAGACATTTCTTCTCTAAAGGACCACTGCGAGCAGCTTCGACACCTGCTGACGCAGAAAACAGCTGGACAGCGGCGCGATAAGCGGGAGGACATCGACTTTCATGAGCTGGACGTAATCACAAATAACATCGTAATCGGGGCAATGGTCCTCTATATGAGCGGAAGCCTCGATGCACTGACACCGAAGGAGGCATCACACCATGAAAAAGAGCGTAATTGAAGCCCGGCAACGGGCGTTGGAAAACAGCGAAGTCGCGCCGGGTATTCTGATCCGGGTAATGGATAAGCCGCACCAGCACGCCGTCATCTGTTCGCACCCGAAGGTTTACCGTGAGAGGGTGCTTGACGGCTGGCACACAGTCGCGGCATTTCGGAACGGCGAGGAGGTGAAAATCTAATGCGAGTTGAAAATATGACCGACCGGGAAATCGTCGCGGCCTGCGCTGTGGATTTCCGACGCAAGGCGCAGGAGGCATACGACGCCTACCAGAGCACCGGCATGACGCGGTATGACAATGCCTATCACAAATACGAGGCTCTGGCAGACGCCCTTGACCGTGACGTTCAAAAAGCCGACACCCGGCAGGCCGCCGCGTCCCTCAAATCCGAGTTGATTATGCTGGCATCGGCGGCAAGCAGGGCGAAGCTGCCCTCCGCGCCGGAAGGTGCGCTGCTGGCGCTGGCGAAAGAGGTTATTGCGGTCGGACGACTGTACGGTTATGACGGGAAGGAGATGGACACATGAGCAGCGGAATAACCATTGTCTGCCGTGAGGTGTGCCGACATACCGGCGCTGTGACGGCGTATATCTGCAAGAAGGACGTTGAGGACCGCGACCTTCACCTTGTCAGCATTCGTGGCAGGATAAATCCGGAGTTGCAGTATTACGCCATCCGTACCTGCGTTGCGGACAATACAGAGGAGTTGGAAGACCTGTTGCGGTTTCTCAAGCGACGCAAACTTACCGAAGCTGACGTGAGCCGCTACGGCGGAATCGTTCGGCTATGAAAGCTACACGAAGGAGGAAAACAAAATGAAATACAACAGCGTTGAGGAATGGAAGGCGGAGGCGACGCGCCGATTTGGTTCTGATATGCTCAAGTGGCGCTTCCGCTGCCCTATGTGCGGTCACGTCGCGTCCGTGCAGGACTTCAAGGACGCCGGGGCAAAATCTCCGAGCTGTGCCTATCAGGAGTGTCTGGGCCGGTACACCGGCAAGGGCACGCCGAAGAAGGGCGACAGCAGCGGCTGTAACTGGGCGGCCTACGGGCTGTTCGGCATCCCTGCTGAGCATGACATCGTTATCGTGGCTCCCGGCGATCAAGTGGACGTGTACCCGTTCGCGGACGGAGAGCAGGAGGCTGACAATGGCTGAGTATCATGTTGGCTGCGGAGCGTTCGCCATATACGCGGGGACGCTGAATAGCCGCAACAAAAACCTATGGCAGAACAAAACCGAATGTACGGACGAAGCGATCTGCGCCGTCCGGGACTACATCGTGCAAGAATGCCTCGGAGGGCTAAACTGCGAGAAAGCCACGTCGGGAGGCTATGAGTGGACACTTAAAGACGGGCGCGTCGTCGAACTGCGCGTGACGGTCAAGGACAGGGGAAAACAATGATGGACGAATACGTCTTGAAAACGGCAGCAATGGAGATTGTTCGCAGAACTTCAGGTGATTACGCAGCGGCTTTTTCGGCCATCCGGGCGCTGCCTGCTGCCAGCGTCGTGCAGATTGGTGACTGCGAAGGTTGCGTCTGGCTGAATACACGGCATCAGAAGTGTTCCTGCTGTCGGAGAAATCAGTGTCTCAAGGACAACTACACGGAGGCATAATGTTTGGTCGAAAAAGATTGAAAGCCGAGATTGTGCGGCTGTCGTACCGGGTATCGGAGTTGGAGGAGCGCCTATGCCCCTGTGAATCGCACAGTTGGGTGACGCTTGATTTCGATTTCACTGTCGGTTCCAGCGCGGGCGACATTGATACGATCTATCGGTATAAATGCCGCAGGTGCGGGAAGACGCTGAAAACCTATAAGCTCTTGCCGACAGAGAGCTACACCGGCAAATAGAAAACTGCCGCAGAGGACAATTACCTCTGCGGCAGTTTTATTGTCAGGCCGAACACATTCCGAAACCAAAAGAGTTCGTACCTGTGTGTTTTGGTGGAGCATAGGGGAGTCGAACCCCTGACCCCAACACTGCCAGTGTTGTGCGCTACCAACTGCGCTAATGCCCCGGGGATTGGTGGAGACAGTGGGGCTCGAACCTACGACCTCACGGATGTGAACCGTGCGCTCTGACCAACTGAGCTATGCCTCCGTGCCATATCGCGGCGCCTCACCGCTTATGCTTATGTATTATAACACAATCGCGTGATAATTGCAAGAGTTATTTGAACTTTTTTTCAGAAAATTTTAATTTTTTGTGCGGGCAAAACAGCTATTGATAATTATTGCCAACTGTGATATACTTATATTGATATTATACGTTGTGAGGTTTTATTATGAAAAAAATAGCTGTCATTACCGGTGCCTCAAGCGGTATCGGACGTGAATTCGTTCGCACACTTGCCGCACACGGTCAGTACGACGAGCTGTGGGCTATCGCGCGGAACAGCGAACGGTTGGAACAGTTGAAGCAAGAGACCACTATCCCCGTGGTTGCTGTTTCACTTGACTTATCGCGTCATGACGCAATAGATAAATACTCCGATATGCTATCAGAGCAAAAGCCCGAGGTGGCTATACTCATAAATTGCAGCGGTTACGGCAAGTTTGAGGCAACTCAAAACATCTCGCTTGAAGAAAATCTCGGCATGATAGACCTCAACTGCCGTGCGCTCACCGCCATGACTTATGTCACTCTGCCGTATATGAGCCGAGGAAGTGAAATTATGGAGATAGCATCGGTCGCAGCCTTCCAACCGATTCCTTATATCAATGTATACGGTGCCTCCAAAGCGTATGTTCTCAGCTTTACGCGCGCACTGTCAAGAGAGCTGCGTCCCCGCGGAATACATGTAATGGCAGTTTGCCCGTTTTGGACAAAAACCGCGTTCTTCGACAGAGCGGTGAAAAAAGATTCGGACACTATAGTCAAAAAATACACCGCGATGTATACGCCTGAGCAGATAGTAAGCGCGGCCTGGCGCGGAATAAAACATCCGAAAAAGGATTACTGCGTACCCGGCTTCAAGGCCAAGCTACAGGTGTTAGGCGTAAAGGTCCTTCCGCACAAATGGGTCATGAATATATGGTTGCGCCAGCAGAAGCTAAAATAACAGAAATATATTTTCAGAAATTTCTCAAAAAAGTATTGACAACCGGACCGATTAGTAAAGTCGATTGAGCGGGCCATTAGCTCAGTTGGTTAGAGCTACCGGCTCATAACCGGTCGGTCTGGGGTTCGAGTCCCTGATGGCCCACCAAAACACAAAAGAGCGGTACAATGTACCGCTCTTTTGTGTTTTCGCCGGTATTACGAGGCCACCGGCCGTTTGATTTGCAAACCGCTGTTTTGTTACGCCGGGCAGATATATGAACAAATAAAGCCGACAAAGTGCCAAAATGTGATTCAGGGTACGGAAAAAAAGGAGCGCATTTTTATGCCGCTCCCTTTTCTCTGTAGCTATTCTTTTTTCGATCGTTGATCTTTAACAAATAAATGCCTGCCGAAACCACAAAGTTGAGTACTATTAAGCAATACAGTGCCGATTCAATATTGGAAAACGTTATTAACGCCTTATAGCGAGCCGGATCTGTTATCACGGTAACCGGCATTTTATCATCTGATGACTCGGTAAAAATTATTTTACTATATAATTCAGGATTATAATAATACTCGCAGATGACCTCTCCTTTTGAATTCTTGATTACTGCATATTCAAAATTTGGGTAGATTATGTCTTCATCGTCATTGTAATGGCCGTATTCTTGCATAAACCATTCGTCGTATTCACGCTCCATAAATTCTTTAAAATCAGAGCAGTTATAAAAAACCGTTTCCTTCGTCAGTCTGCCAATGCCGATGCAATTCAAAACAATTATTCCGATACCGATGACGAGCGCAATGCCGACGGAAACAACAAGTGTTTTTATAAGCAGCGTATTGTCTTGCGCCTCTTTTTTGACCTGTGCGTCGTTGATTATAATCATTTTGTGTCTGTGCAGCTGTTTGCGTACAAAGAGTGCATAAATGATATATGATATGAAAAGTGCGACAAGAGCAAATAACAGCCCGTACTTACACCAGGAGAAAAATTCCATACCGAAATTAATACCGTCAATGACCGATGCAAGCGGCAAGCAAAAAGCCAAAATAATAATATTGAAAAAAGTAACCGTAACCGCCGTTTGAGTTACCCGTGTATTGGCTTGATCTATTTTGTCGTTATGAAAATCATCGTCTTCGTCAACCATGATCCGAGCGTTTATTGCAAAGCAGATCTGACATATTTCGCCAGCACTGCAAAATGCAGCTGCAAGGCAAAACGCAATGAAGCCTTCAGAGAACGCAAGGTTAGCTATCAGCGTGGCAATAAAGCCGAGAACTGTGATGCCTATGGAGAGCAGAGTGAAATTCTTATATTTACGTTGTCGGTTGTCAAGCATCAGCCTGAACTGTTTATCGCTTTTTGCTTTCTGCCATTCTGTAGGATCTGTTCTGTTGTCGGCAACTACATGGAGGTTGCGTTCCCCGCGAAGCAGCTCGTCAGTGGTTATGCCAAAAATCTCTGCGATTGATGGTATTAAGGATATCTCAGGTGTACATTCATCGCATTCCCAGCGGCTGACCGTTTTGTCCGAAACAAACAGCTTTTCGCCAAGCTCCTTTTGGGTCATACCGTTTGCTTTGCGCAGCGCGGCTATAAATTTACCTATCGTTTTCTTTTCCATTGTTTTTTCCTCGAATTCAGTATTGATATTACAATAATTCTATCATACCGTCAGAGAGAATACCACACTAAAATGCAGGAATCACTCCCGGGGTGTGAGAATATTGTATCTGACAAAAGCTGTTTGGCTTGAATTACATCAATTATACCATAAGTTTTCAAATCGGTCTACAATAAATGAAGCTATCGAAAAACCCTACCACCGGCAAGTGTCAGTATAGGATCAGCTGCTTGCACGAATGTGGATAAAAAGCCGTATATGCTACAAATATCACCTAAAACTGACAAATCGGTCATGTTAATACGCGGTGAGTCCGTATAAAAGGCAGAATTTAATATAAAATGTATCTGGGGGTTGCAAATTTAAGAAATTTGTTATATAATAATACAAATATTTAATTGGTAAAGAGGAGGAGATTATGGCTTTCTATTATTCCGAACCGTCCCATACCTTCAGCGAATATCTGCTTATTCCAGGATACACCTCAGAGGACTGCACGCCGTCCAATGTTTCACTGCGCACACCGCTAGTGAAATTCAATGCCGGTGAGCAGTCTTCCATTTATCTTAATATACCTATGGTGTCGGCCATTATGCAGTCTGTGTCCGACGATAAGCTGGCAGTTGCCCTTGCACGTGAGGGTGGACTGTCCTTTATTTACGGCTCGCAGTCAATAGGGGACGAGGCTGCCATGGTGGCTCGCGTCAAGGCGTACAAAGCCGGCTTTGTTGTCAGCGACTCCAATCTTCGTCCCGACGATACGCTTGCCGATGTGCTTGAGCTGGTAGAGCGCACCGGGCATAACACCGTTGCCATCACTGATGACGGCACCTGTAACGGCAAACTGCTGGGAATTGTCACCGGGCGTGACTACCGTGTATCGCGTATGGACCATAGCCTCAAAATCAGCGAGTTCATGACGCCGCGCGAGCGCCTGATCACTGCCCCCGAGGGGACAACTCTCAAGGAAGCTAATGATATAATCTGGGATCATAAGCTCAACCAGCTTCCCATAGTTGATGCCGACGGGCATCTGGTCCATCTTGTCTTTCGCAAGGATTATTCGCAGCATAAGGAAAATCCTCAGGAGCTGCTTGACTCTAAAAAGCGTTATATGGTCGGTGCCGGCATAAACACCAAGGATTATGCCGAGCGTGTTCCGGCGCTGGTCGAGGCGGGAGCGGATGTGCTGTGTATCGATTCCTCCGAGGGCTATACATGCTGGCAGGAAAAGACTTTGCGCTTTATACGCGAAAAGTACGGCGACAGTGTTAAGGTAGGTGCCGGAAATGTTGTTGACCGCGACGGATTTTTGTTCCTTGCGCGGGCGGGGGCGGATTTTGTCAAGGTCGGTATAGGCGGCGGCTCTATATGCATTACACGTGAGCAAAAGGGAATAGGCCGCGGACAGGCCACCGCACTCATCGAGGTGGCGGCAGCGCGTGACGAATACTTCCGTGACACCGGGATTTATGTTCCTATCTGCTCGGACGGCGGAATAGTGCACGATTATCATATGACTCTTGCACTCGCTATGGGCGCTGACTTCATGATGCTGGGACGTTATTTTGCACGCTTTGACGAAAGCCCGACAAACAAGCTGTTTGTCAACGGAACCTACGTCAAGGAATATTGGGGAGAGGGCTCCAACCGTGCACGTAACTGGCAGCGTTACGACCTCGGCGGTAAGAACGGGTTGGCTTTTGAGGAAGGAGTGGATTCCTATGTCGTTTATGCCGGCTCGTTGCACGACAACGTTGCACGCAGTCTGCACAAGGTCAAGTCCACCATGTGCAACTGCGGCGTTACCAACATTCCCGACCTCCAGAAAAATGCCCGCATGACGCTTGTGTCGTCCACGAGCATTGTCGAGGGCGGATATCACGATGTTATTTTAAAATCCACCAATACCAATTTGAGATAAAAGAGGGAGTAATCATGGAAAATAAAAAATGGGTGGCCGGCTGGGGCGCGTCAATTTCGTATGTCTGCCAGAATCACGCCGACTATATTAAAGATCAGACCTTCCGCTATGTCATTTTCCCCACTATGAACGGTGAGGCTATTCGTTTGCATTTCTCCAACCAGTACGGAACAGAAGATGCCGTCATTGATAAGGTGTACGTTGCACGCCGCACCACGGGCGAGTATGTAGACACTTCCACCAATGTTCAGGTGACTTTCGGCGGCAAGACAGAGGTGACAGTCCCGGCGGGAGGGACGGTGGTATCCGATGCTGTGAATTATGCGGTCAGGGCCGGCGAGGAATTTGATGTAAGCATGTACTTCGGGCACCTGACTCAGCTTGTGACGGGGCATTCAAACAACGGATATTATATCAAGAAGTATTACGGCAAAGGTGACTGGGCGGCTGATGCCTGTGTGCCGCTTGAGGAGTATGGCGAGAACGGTCCGTATTTCCTGCTCAACACCATTGATTTTCTTGCTTCCGACGATTGCCGCGCAATTATTGCCTTCGGCGACTCAATTACCGCGCAGCCCTGGCCGGACTGCCTTGCCCACCGCATTTATGATATGGGCATACGTAACCGTGCCGTTATCCGCAAGGGGATCGGCGGAGGACGCATACTCCGGGAATACAAATACCGCATCAAAAAGCATTGGGGCGAGGCAGGTATCAAGCGCTTTGAACGTGATATTTGCCAGGCCGGAGCCGACCGCGTGTTTGTGCTTCACGGCATCAATGATCTGATCCACCCGGGTGTCAACAACCGGCTGTGCCCTATGAGCGAGCTGCCCGACGCACGTGAGATGATAGAGCAGGGATATATGAAGTACATAGAAATCGCACATAATCATGGTATGAAGATATATCTTGCAACTATTCTGCCTTGCCCGCGCTGCATGAATGACGACGGTGTACGAGAGGCAACGCGCTGTGAGGTCAACGAGTGGATACGCAATTCTGCACCTTGTGACGGAGTGATCGATTTTGAAAAGGCGGTCTGGGATGAGGCCGACCACAGGCAGATCAAATCAGAGTACGACAGCGGAGATCATCTGCATCCGAGCTTTGCCGGTGCGCAACACATGGCACAGAGTATTCCGGTAGAGTTTTTTGAGTCCTGACCTCTGCCCGCTCGGGCGTTGAAAGCCGATTTGTCCGACTGAGGTATCTGAAAAAACCTTACGCAAAGCGTTCAAGTAAATAACAAGGGGGATCGATGATCCCACTGTGTGTTGTAAAACGAAAACCGCCCGGCAAAAATGCTCGGGCGGCTTTTATGATTATTTGTTTTTCGGTGATAGAAGCGTTACAGAACACGTGAAAGAAATTCCTTGGTCCTCGCCTTTTCGGGACTGCCGAAAATTATCTCGGGAATGTTGTCTTCCTCTATAATTCCCCGATCCATGAACACGACGCGGCTTGAAACGTCCCGCGCAAAGCTCATTTCGTGCGTCACGACCAGCATCGTAAGGCCGTCGTCAGCCAGCGACTTCATGACAGCAAGCACCTCGCCGACCATTTCCGGGTCGAGTGCCGAGGTCGGTTCGTCAAAAAGAATGACCTCAGGGGACATTGACAGCGAGCGCGCGATCGCCACACGCTGTTTCTGCCCTCCGGACAGCTGTGCCGGCTTGGCGTTGATATACTGCTCCATTCCGACCCGACGCAGGTATTTCATGGCTATGTCGGTTGCCTCGTCCCGTTCTCTGTGCAGCACCAGCACCTGCCCGATAACGCAATTCTGCAATACCGTCATATTGTTATAAAGATTGAACTGCTGGAACACCATGCCTACTTCGGCGCGGTAGCTGTAAACAGAGGGGATTTCGGTCTGTATATTTTTACCGTGGTAGAGAATAGCACCCGAGGTCGGAGTTTCAAGCAGGTTTATGCAACGCAAAAACGTACTTTTCCCCGAGCCTGACGACCCAATAATGCTGACGACCTCGCCCTTTTGTACTGTCATGTTGATATCATTCAGCACGCGATGGTCACCGAATTGCTTTTGCAGGTGTTCAATGCTGAAAACCACCTGATTGTTATCTGTCATATCCGGCTTCCTCCTTGGCCACATGAATTTCGGCTGAGGAATCTGACTGTGAGCCGAAAATCGTATAATTTTCCTTGCCCTCCAGCTTACGCTCGATCAGCCGCAACAGGCGGGTCACGGTGAATGTGAGTATGAAGTAAATGACGCAGACAACCAGATACGTCTGGAATGTCTGGAAATTCTGCCGTTTGATGATAGCGGCGAAATAGTACAGCTCAGTGACGCCGATAACGTTAAGCACCGAGGTGTCCTTGATGTTTATAACAAATTCGTTGCTGACAGACGGCAGAATGTTACGCATCACCTGCGGCAGTACTACGTGCAGCATGGTCTGAAAGTGCGTCATGCCGACGGCTTCGGCGCCCTCAAACTGTCCTTTGTCGATGGATATTATACCGCCGCGGACGATCTCAGCCATGTATGCGCCGGTGTTTATTGAAACAATAAATATACCGGACGGTATGAGTGGGAGTGTTTTTCCGCCGGACGCGAAGGCAAAGCCCCAGTAAATAACCATTGATTGTACCATCATTGGCGTTCCGCGGAATACTTCAACGTAAACGGTTATGATTATGTCAAGTATCTTACGAAGAAGGCGAAGAATACCGCTTTTGGGCATCGGGGCCGTTCGTATGACACCGGTCAGCACGCCGATGAGAAATCCGGCAACCGTGCCGACCAGCGCGATCAGCATTGTAAAGCCAACACCGGACAGCAGATATGGGTAGTAGTCGCGGAGTATGGCCCAGACGTCTTTCAGAAAATTCATATTTACTTCTTTCTGTATATTACAACCAACTCGGATACGTAGTACATTGATGTGAAGTCAACCTCGGCCTCACGTTCGGGAGTGGGGCTCATGCCGGCGACTATAGCGTCAACCGCACCGGACTGAACCGCGGGCAACAGCGATTCCCAGTCGTTGGCATAAATTTCAAGCTTCATACCCAGCTTGTTGGCAACATACTGAGCGATCTGAACGTCATAACCGTTGGCATAGCGATCCTTCTGAACCTTGCCGCCTTCACCGTAGATCGGAACTGCGCCGAGAGACGGTGTTGTGAGATCTGTCCAGTTGTACGGCTCGTAAGCGCACTCCATAGCGACGCGCAGTGTTCCGGTGGGATTTTCAGGAGCCTCGGAGGTCAGCACAAGCGATGTAACTGTCTTGCCGGCGCTGATATCTGCCATTTGCAGCATGAGCTCATGGCGTGTCTCGTAGGGAATGGTATCAAGAATTGCTGATATTTTATCGCGCAGGTCGGAGCCCTTGGCTACGGCTATAGCAACACCGGTTTCCTTTTCGGTGGCGGTGAAGCCGGTCTTGTTGTTTACCAGGTGCAGATAGTCAAGCGTATCGTCTGTAGGGCAGATGGCAAGTGCTGTCGGCTCCTCGGCTATGTAGCCGTCTATAGCGCCTGACTTGAGCGCGATAAGCAAGTCTGAGAATTCGGGGTAGGTTGAGCTCTTGACATCTTCTATCTGCTTCATGGCCTCAGCATGGAAGGTTCCGGCCTGAGCGGCGATTTTAGCGCCCTTGAGATCGGCAATCGAGGTTGCCTTGGAGATATCGGTGGAAGTATTTGAGCAGGATGTGAGTGCGAGTACAGTCATCAGGACTGCAAGCAGGAGTGTGAATGTTCTTCTCATTGTGGTGTTTTCCTTTCGAAAAGATTAAAAAATAAGCCGTGACGAGCACGTCACGGCACAAATACAAAAATAACACAAAATATACGCTTATAATTGTACAATGCTATGATAGCGCTCCACTTACGTGACAGTTCAGCGCATATTGTGCGCTGCCCCAGCCTGCGGTGACCATTCAGCAACCGCCAACTTCGGCGACACCCCCTTTCACCCGCGGTTGAATGACCGTTGACCGGGTTACTATTGACTGTCGCACCTCTACCAAGACTTATTAAGTTGGCACTATCATATCACACACTGTGGTGATTTGCAATAGTAAAATAAAAATTTTTTGTTTTTCGGCGCTTTTTACAAAGAAATGACTGTGTACAGGAGCGTTGTTAAGCGCTTTTATGCAATAAAACTGCATCAATTGAAGTTCAGAGCATATTTCGACATGTTAAAGCGTGACTTTTTTGAATAAACTCAAGAAAATATGAAAATTATCTATACAAAAAGTTCACAATATGTTATAATTTATAATGAATAAACAGCAAAAAGGAAGTATATTATGAAAGACAATTCCGAGACAAAACCGGGTTTTGACGGTAAACATTCCCGCCCGGCAAATGCCGGACACGAACCGGCGGCCGGCGCAGTTATCGGGCGAAATGCTGTTCGGGAACTGCTGAAATCCGGTCGGGAGATTGATAAGGTTATGGTGCGCCGCGGTGACCGTGAGGGCTCGATAGTAGTACTTATCGCTCAGGCAAAGCAGGCAGGTATACCTGTAATCGAAGTGGATAAAAGCAAGCTGGACGAGCTTTCCGGCAGCTCAAATCACCAGGGCATTATCGCCATGGCGGCCGAAAAGAGTTATTGCACCGTGGAGGATATCCTTTCTCTTGCCGAACAGAGAGGGGAAGCCCCGTTTATAGTCATTGCAGACGGTATTACTGATCCGTACAATCTCGGCACGCTTATTCGTTGCGCCGAGGGAGTCGGAGCACACGGACTTATTATTCCAAAGCGCCGCGCTTCGGGACTGACTCCGCTGGTTACAAAAGCGTCGGCCGGTGCGGTCGAGCATCTGGCGATCGCCAAGGTACCGAACATAAGCGCCGCTATCGAGCAGCTTAAATCGCACGGTGTCTGGGTTTACGGCGCCGAGGTCGGCGGGCAGAATTATTATGATACCGATTTTTCCGGCCCATGCGCCATCGTGATGGGCAGCGAGGGCGAGGGCGTGTCAAGACTGGTGCTTGAAAAGTGTGATTTCAGGGTGTCCATACCAATGTACGGGCGTGTGAATTCGTTTAATGTGGCGG
>URHI01000020.1 GCA_900547565.1 uncultured Eubacteriales bacterium
ACGTCTGAAAGACGATATTCCTATATCTCCGAATGGAAATTCTCTTTATTTTCTTAACCTAAACCCAATCTCTCACGAGAACAGCCTCCGTGCCAACGGTCAGAATATTTAATTCTTGTCCGTTGCCGAAACATCTTGCCCGGCAAGCACTCTCAGCGCATCATTCCATATCTTCTCCACACGGTCGGAAACCATATAATAGTTGCCCTCGCCGTTGATGGTGAAAAAGCTCTTGCGCTCGCTGTACCGGAAGAACCGGAACACAAAGTCACCGCCTTCGGTGCTGATCGAAAGCACCAGCTCAGCCTCGCTGTCGGGCTTGGCCTTGTACTCCGCCTGCTGCTCGGCAGTCAGCTGCGACTCACCCTCGATCGTCGCATAAAGAATGGTTTGGAAGAAGTGACGGAAATATTCTGTCGTTACCGCACCCGTGACACTGCCGTTGGTCTTGCCCGTCACACGGACCGATGCCGAACCGACCTCGCGCTTGACCGTTCCCCACGCTCCGCTGCTTTCATCGACAAAAATATACAGCACACCGTCCAGCTTTTTGTCGTACTGCGTCACATAAAGCGTGCAGGTTCCGGTTTTGCCGCCTGCCATGTCAACGGTAAACGCCGACTTGTCTTTGATCAGATACAAATCGTTGATCACAGATGTTGTGCCCGTCTTGCTGTCGGTCTTGGTGCGGGACTTAATAAGATAATTTACGCTCCCCGCAAATACCGTCGGAGTCTCTCCCTCTCCGTCAACCACCGCATACTTGCCGTTGGACTTTACCAGCTTGTACTCGGTCACATCACCGTAATATCCGGTTGACGAATAAGTGGCAGCTGAAATAGAATTATAGGTGTACTGCGCCGTATCCGAGTTGTCAAGCACGAATTCGCGCTGCTCACTGCCCTTTTGCAGCACTATTGTGTCGGTACAGCCAAGATTGAAGCTGTAGGGCGCGTCGTCTATCCAGTCCATAAGCTGGTAGTCAAGGAAGGGCAGATAGCGCCGCTCGACCTCAACTATCATGTCAAACAGCATGGAATACACATAGTACGTCCCGCGCTCGGTCAGCTTGCTGACAAACAGGTACTGGTCTATCTTGACAGTCGAGCCGTTATCGGTGTCGGTCGTCAGATACTTGAAATAAATCATATACTGCGGGTCGGCAACGCCGTACGTCACCAGCGCCTCGTCATCGGGGGCGAGCTTGGTGACACCCACAAAGCTCATGTTATAAAAGCTCTGAAGGCAGGTGTCAACATTGGTCGAATGTGCCCTGAATGTCTCCATACCCGGCGTGTGGAACACGTACGGACTGGACGAGCTCATAGTTCCCTGCCGCTCCTCAAGCGGGATATACGAAAAACTGATGACATCATCGCTGTCCGCACGTGCAAACGAAAAGTCTTCGACGTTGAAATAGGTGGACAGCGTCATGGGGTAGACTATCATGGGCTGGACCAGCGCCTCTACCGGTTGAAGCACGGTTTTGGCAATGTCGGAATTTACAATATAAATGAAGGGCGTGTCGGGATAATCGGGGTTAAGATACTGAACATAGTAGCCGGCGCCCGACACGATAGCGTCTCCGACAATGACCTTGTAGGTCATGCCGTTAACGTCTGTCAGCTCATACCACGCGGGCGTGTACGTGTACTCCTTGCCCGATGCATCGGTGCGCGTTTCGGTGGCAAGTCCGTACATGGAATACTCACCGTTCTCGTCGGCTATTGGCTGCTCGATCTTGGACATGGCCAGCACGTATCCGCACGACACGATCAGCGAGGCAAACTGCTCCTCGTCATAGCTTGTAGTCTTATGGCCGTCGATATAATACTCATTCTTGCCGTTTTTGTGAACACCGACAAAGGAATAGCTACCGTACTCGTTGTGCACGGTCAGTCGCGCCATATTCTTTTTCTCAACCTGCGGGAAGGCCAGCACACGTGCAGTCACTATGTTGCCGACCACCTCGCGCCCGACGGTGTCGACATAGGCATAAATTGATGCCTTGCCTGTATCAGTATCGAGCTTTACCTGCGAGCCCGATGCAGTCACATAATACTTGCCGTCCTCGGTCTTCTCAAGCTCGTTCTCGTCCGAATCACACAATATATATGTGCCGTCGGTCTTGATTATCTTATATATTGTGCCGTCTACGTCCTCAAGATTTGTGCGGTTGACCATATGCGCCACCACACACAGTCCGGCGATCGCGGCTGCCATAAGCACTACGGCCACGGCAATGATTATTTTCTGGCGTTTGAGCGACGCCTTTTTTTTGCGGTAGGCCTTGAGCTTTTCATCCGACCGGACATTTTTGGTCCAGTGCGCATACAGCGCGTGGCTGATCTCGGCGGTGACTACCGTCTCGGCGGTAACAAGCTCGCCGCCCTCCTCGGCGGTGAACCAGCCGTCGAACTCATATCCGAAGCGGGCGGGCGGCGGCAGCTCGCCATAGGGCTGGCCGCGCGTCACTCGCTTGCTCGAAACGGTTATTCCGCCGCCGTTGGCGTCGAATATTACCGTTACAAATTCACTCATGCTTTTTTCCTTTCCTAATTCCGGCATCAGGCATATTTACGTCTGACCACCACAAACACGCCGAGTATTACCACTACCAGCGCAGGAACCACGGTGAGTATTACTGTATACTGATTTGCCTGCGCCGTAGTCAGGCTTTCGATCTCGGTCTTGTCGAAGGGCTTGTGTGCCAGATCGACCACTATGGTTTCACGGCCTACCGCGCGCAGTGCGGACACCAGCACGTCCGAGTTGCCGTAAACGATGGATTGCAGCATATCGGCGCTGATAAAATCGGTCGAGCCGCAGGCAATGACATACGAATAATCGGCGTCGGTATTGGACACCATTTGCGTCTCACGCGTAATGGTCATAAGCTTGAAGGGGTCAAGCGAGCTTGCCGCGGCGACCTGCTCGCCGTTGGCTTCTGCAACCGCGCTCGATGCCGATGTGAATACATCATAAATATTTCTTGACACGCCGTTGGAGTAATAGGTTCCGTAGCGGTAGGTTACCGTGTCGTCATCTTCGTCGGTATAATCTACGGTCTTGTAGCTGTCAGAATATGAAATGGACATTGCGTTTTTGAATATTACTTTTGCCGGCACCGCTACGCTGCGCATTTCCTTGTGCACCGAAGCGCCGAGGCCCTGCGTTGCGTATTCTGCCACAACTGTCATACCGTCTGCCGTGAGCGAATGAGCGGAATCCTTTATCATATAAGGATATACGTTGCCGGCCTCGTCGGTGTGGCGGTCGTATTTGATGCCCCATTCCTCAAGATATTCCTCAAAGTTGGGTAGCACGGGGCTGTCGGGCGACATAAACACAAGCAGTGAATTCAGCCCGTCGAGCCAGGTGTTGAGCTTGGCGATCTCCGAAATATCGGAAATGCCGTCCTTTACCAGAAAGTCGGAGGTGGGGTTGCACACCACCATAAGTCGGCAGTCGGCGGGAATCTCCTCGGTGGCCAGATTTATCATCTGAACCATATATCCGGCATCCTGAAGCAGATAAAACAGCTCGTAATCCGAGAACGACTCACCGTGGTTGATAGTCACACAGGCGATAGGCGACTCGGCCTTGATAACTGCAAGAATACCCGAAACCAGCTTTTTTTCACCGTTGTATGACCACGGGTCGGTGTTATCATCATCATTGAACACAAAGAAAGAGTTGAGCGAGTATACGCGGTATTCCGAGCCGCTCTCGACTATAACGTTGGTTGAATATATGGACGTCAATGCGGTGCCCTTGTACTTCTGCACGGCGCCGGGGTTTGTCCAGATGTTGACGAATTTTACGCTGACAATATCGGGGAAAGCGCGTTCAATGTCCTCGGCGGTTTCCAGCACGTAACGCTGAGCGGAATTTTCCTCCAGTGCGTCGCGCTCATCGCAGAAAATGATATTGACCTTGACGTCGCCCAGCCGTTCACCGTCGCCCTCGGCCTCAAGGTAGGACTCATACGAGCGGGGCGTTTCGGCACCGCCGAGGCGGTTGCAGGTAGTGAAGGCAGTGAAGTCGTCGTATTTTTCATATGCGGCAGGTGCGGTATAGCCCGCATCGCCCGGAACCACACCGCTGTCGCGGTTGGCGGCGGCGGTGGTCAGGTTGGAGCCGGCGATACGGACGTTAGCCTCAGCCTTTTCCTTGTTGTTGCGGGCAATTTCAAGGTTGGCGGCAGCAATGCCGGTATCGTCGTCATTTATATATGAAGTAAACGCGCCGTAATACTTATAGGCAGCCAGCGTTGTCAGCTGTTCAAACGCCGTCAGCGGCGTGAGCGTACCGGCAGACAGCCGGTTTTTGGCGGCTGTTTCAACGTTGGACTCAGCCGTTTTTACGTTTTTCTCGGCGGTAGCCAATGTAGCGGCGGCAGCCTTGGTGTTTTCGGCCGACTCGCCCTCCTTTTCAAGCACGTATTCGTAAATTTCCTTGGCCAGCTTGACGTTGTCCTGTGCTATCTCAAGGTTATCCTCTGCCAGTGACACGCTTTTTGAATACAGCTCGAGGTTGCGCGCGGCAATTGCCACGTTTTTCTCGGCGCGCTCGATATTGGTGTCGGCCAGCGCTACGTTCTGATTCATGCGCTCAAGGTTGTTTTGGGCGACCTGGTAGTTTGTTGCCGGCAGCGCGGCGTTGGACGCATTGCGGTCTTCGATGGTCTGGTCAATGTTTGTGCGAAGCAGAGTTTCGGCCGCCTCGGTCAGCGTATACATGCTTTTCTTGGTCATGTCGGTGTACCAGCCGTATTTGTTCGACAGTGCCGATATTCCGGCATTTATCATGATAACCACCGCCACTATCAGTGCGGTCATCATGACCGACACGCTTCCGTATCTGAATTTACGGCTGTGCATAAATCTCGATCTCATGTTGCATTACCCTCCAATCAGGCCCAGCGGCGGCTGTCATACACCCGCACCGTGAGGAAAAGAAACACTCCGGTGATCGAGATGTAATATATCAGCGCGGCATAATCAAAATATCCGTAACCAAAGGCCGAGAAGCGGCTGAGCACCGAGAACCAGCCCAGAACATAGCGCACGCCATAGTTTGCTATGATATACTTACCGTCAGCGTCGGTGATCTGCACCAGCAGGCCGAGCGCAATTGTCGACAGCACAACGGCTATTGTGACAACAGCGGCGGACAGCTGGTTTTCGGTCAGCGCCGAAATGAACAGTCCGATGGCAATAAACGCCGCGCCGATAAGTATAACTCCTATGATGCTGCCGACTATCTGCCCTGAAACCGGGCCGATGTGCGGCACCTTGGAGAGATATGTCTTGACGTCATTGATCTGATCAAGGTTGTAGGCGCTGTTCATCTCGCGGCGGCCGATCTCATAAAGCGGGAAAAAGTTGATGCAGGAGAACAGTACCGTGCCGAGAAACAGCGTAAAGGCGGCGAAGTATTTGCCGAGCACCATGCCCGTCAGCGACACGGGTGAGGTCAGCAGCAGCTGCTCGGTGCGCATTTTGCGTTCCTCGGCGAAAAGGCGCATGGTCAGCAGCGGCAGAAGCACCGCCAGCACGAATATCATCATGTTGAAATAATTGGTCGTGCTGTATGTGTTGGCTTGCAGTGTGGTGTAGCAGCACAGCAGTGCCGACAGCGCCAGAAAAATGGCGGTATAGACATATCCTATTGCGCTGATGAAATATGAGCGCAGCTCTTTTTTGAATATGGCAAGCATTGTTTACATTCCTTTCTTCCGGCGTCAGTCTTTTTTGGCGAATTCGGAGGTTTTTTGCTGCGCCGTCTTTTGCATAATGGACTGTGCGATATCCTTTTCCAGCGCATTGGCGGCAGGTGCGGTCTTGCGCGCACGTACCTCACGCCGGGTTTTTATCTCATTGGACTTGTCCACTATGGTGATGAATATGTCCTCAAGGCTCATTCCGAGAGCCTCAAGGCCTATCATTGGCCAGTTTTTCTCGGCCAGCGTGTAGAACAGGCTCTTACGAATGTCCACGCCGACCTCGCTTTCTATCATATAAACATATGCCTCGCCGTCGCGGTTGGGCAGTGCCTCGGCATAAACTATGCCCGGCTTTGATTTGAGCATGGCCAGCACCTCGCGCTGCGGGCCGCATATCTTGACATTGAAGCGGCGGTTGTTCTCGACGGCACGCGAGATGTTCTCGGTCTCCTCGTCGGCCACGATACGCCCCTTGTTGATGATCAGTATCCGGTCACAGCAGGCCTGGACCTCCTGCAATATATGCGTCGACAGTATAACCGTATGGTCGCGTCCCAGCGTACGTATGAGATTGCGTATCTCAATTATCTGCTTGGGATCAAGGCCGACTGTCGGCTCATCGAAAATGATAATCTCGGGATTGCCGACCAGCGCCTGAGCAATTCCCACTCTCTGCTTGTAGCCCTTGGACAGGTTGCGTATGACACGCCGGTACACGTCGGAGATTTTCACGATGTCGCATATCTCGCGCAGATGCTTTTCGCGGTTGAGCGTGCATCCCTTCAGTTCATAGGCGAAGTTCAGATACTCGCCCACCGTCATATCGGGATACAGCGGCGGCTGTTCAGGCAGATAACCGACCATTTTTTTGGCCGCCAGCGGATTTTCCAGCACATCGACGCCGTCTATGGTAATGCTGCCCGAGCTTGAAGACAGATATCCGGTGATCATGTTCATTGTGGTCGACTTGCCCGCGCCGTTCGGCCCCAGAAAGCCGACTATCTCACCCTGTGCGATCTCAAAGCTGATATCGTCAACCGCGCAGTTAGTACCGTAGTTTTTAACAAGATGGTCGATCTTTATCATCGTGTTTTTCCTTTCGTGCTTGCTTTGGACTTTATCTCATTTTACATTATAAAACGCAATTATCAATTTACTGTGACGGACATACGCCGTCTGCCGCCTGTGGCGTGAAAAAACTGTGACGGCTATGTGTTTATCTCAGCTGTTGCCGGCCGTCAGTCGGATTATCAGGCGTATATCGTCGGGCTGAACCGGCGCTTCGTGCGCGGCGCGGCAACGGCGTATCTCGCCGCACTTGGTACAGCGGTGGACGATTACATATCCCCGCCGTGCATCCGGCTCGGTTCGTATCGGCTCCATAAGGCCGCCGCACGGGTTTTGCCGGTCGCCGGGATTTTCGTCAATGTGCACCGACCACAGACAGAACGGGCAGTGATTACGTGACGAATACCCCAGCGGCTCGACCTGCCGACCGCAGTGGGCGCAGACAAAGCCGCTGTCATTTTTTGAAAATCGTTTGGTTTGCATTATTTTTTGCCGGCAAAATGGGCTTCATACTGCTCGGCGATGTATTTTTCAAACACCGGCATAACGTTGCGGTGTCCCTCCTGATTGAGGTGGCTGACGTCGGTTGACGACTGGCAGTATTTTGCCCGGAAGCGTGCGTCGTTCATATCAACGCCCGTAACCGCGGTATCCATGGCATTGAAGCAGGGTACGTTCATTAGCTCGCAGACCTCGATCATGGCCTTGCCGTAATCGGTGCAGTTGTTGCCTATGCTGTTGACGCTGTTGACATTCCACACCGTGACGCATATTATGAGCGCGTCCGGGCACTTGGAGCGCACCTGGTCTATCATATATCTTACCGCGCCCTTGAAGGTCTTGGTGTCGGTGTCGTTGTTTGTGCCTATGGGAACATTCTGGTTGTAGTCATTGCGGCCGCCCTCAATAATGATTATATCGGGACTGCCCGCGACAACCGAGGCCCAACGCTCAACCATGGGGTTTTTGTTGGTAACATAGTTGGAGACCGTCGAACCGTTTTTTCCGTTGTTGGAGTATTTCATTCCGTATTTGTTGGCAAGCAGCGAGCACCACACGTGGCGCGTATCCAGCTTATCGCCGGCAAGATAGCTATCGCCGATAACGCTGAACTTCACTCCCTCAAGGCACTTGTAATAGGAAGTTTTCTTTGACTGTTCAATCCATTCGCTGTACTCATCGGCAGCCGAGCCGAGCTGCTCGGCCGTTGTGGGCGAAACGCCGGTACGCATATAAACGGTGGGATAGCCTGGCACAAACGTCGTGGTCTGTCCGGAACGGTAGCACAGGCGTATGCACTCGTTGTCCTGCGAGGTGACATATTTATATGTAACCGTACTTCCGGACGGATATGCAATGGCCGACTGTGCTGAGCTGCTTCCGGCAATATTCATGCCGGACTTATCGATGACCCAATCGTTGCCCTCTTTTTTCCAGCTGGATATTACAAACGCGGCGGTTGAGGCAAACAGGGTATCACCGCCCGAGTTCTGATTGTCGTCGGTAAAGCTGATCTCGGTACCTGCCTTTTCGATGACAATAACGTCGGAATATGAGTACTTACCTCCGGTCGGGTTAATTGCATATGCACTGGATGTATGAGTGTCCGAGCCAACGTAGCCGAGGTGCCATGTGACTGCAAGCTCGGTCTTTTCGGACGGAGCGGCGGTCGTTGTGTCTGAAGGCGTCGTGACCGCAGGCGTCGTGTCAGCCGGTGTTGTTTCAGCTGGTGTTGTTTCGGCCGTAGTGGTATCCACAGGGGTGGTATCCGCAGGAGTGGTATCTGCGGGAGTGGTTACAACAGGAGTAGTTGCGGCAGGAGGTGTAGTGGTTGTATCGTCGGGCTTATCCGCCGAGGTATCACACCCCGCCAGCACAGGCAGGACCAGACAGATTGCAAGTATTGCAAGCAATGCTCTTTTCATGGTGAAATGTCCTTTCATGATAATGTTTTTTGTGATTCTCCTTTTTGGGGGATATAGAAATACAGACTTATGTCACGGTAAAACCGTATTTCTATAGCCTCCAAATAACCGTTACCACAGCCCGGCCCGGGCAAACCGACATGGGTCTGCCCGGACACGCAGCGGTAAGCTTTATTTCTTGAGTGCAACTGCGGCCTTGGCTTTGGCTGCTATTGCCGCCGGAGTCAGTCCGTACAGCTCGAGCAGAGCCGGCACCTTGCCCGACTTGCCGAATTTGTCCTCTACGCCCACGCGCATAACCGGCACGGGACGCTCCTCGCACACGACCTCGGCAACCGCGGAGCCGAGTCCGCCGATAATATTGTGCTCCTCGGCGGTAACGATGGCGCCGGTTTCAGCGGCAGCCTTAAGTATAATGTCGCGGTCAATGGGCTTTATGGTGTGCATGTTGATAACACGCGCTGAAACGCCCTCGGCGGCCAGCTGTTCGCGGGCGGTGAGCGCCATATCGACCATAATACCGGTGGCAATGATGGTAACATCGCTGCCGTCGGCCATTTGAATTCCCTTACCGAACTCAAATTTGTAGGTCTGCTTATCGAACAGTACCGGCACAGCCAGTCTGCCGAAACGCAGATATACGGGGCCGTAATAGTTTATCGCCCATTCAACTGCGGCTCGCGCCTCGGTGGCGTCTGCAGGGTTGACAATCGCCATACCGGGAATTGTGCGCATGGTGCCGAGATCCTCAAGGCACTGGTGTGTGGCGCCGTCCTCACCGACCGTAATTCCGGCGTGTGTGGCACCGATCTTGACATTGAGGTGGGGATATCCGATGGAGTTGCGTATCTGCTCGAACGCACGGCCGGCGGCGAACATCGCAAATGTCGACGCAAAGGGTATCTGTCCGGCTGCCGCAAGGCCGGCGGCAACGGTCATAAGGTTGCCCTCTGCTATACCGCAGTCGAAAAATCTCTGCGGGAACTTTTTCTTGAACACTCCGGTCTTGGTAGCGGCCGCCAGATCGGCATCCAGAACTACAAAATCATATTTGTCGCCAAACTCAGCAAGGGCATTGCCGTAGGCTTCTCTTGTTGCGATTTTATCTGCCATTTTCATTCAATTCCTTTCACAAATTTAGAGCGATGCTTTGATTTCGGCCACTGCCTGCTCATACTGAGCGTCATCGGGAGCGGATCCGTGCCAGGACGCCTGATTTTCCATGAAGGAAACGCCCTTGCCCTTGGTCGAAACTGCGATAATTGCGGTCGGTCTGCCCTTGCAGGCTCTCGCGGCGGCAAGGCCCGCAGCTATGGAATCGAAGTCATGCGCGTCGACAGTCACTACATTGTATCCGAACGCCTCCAGCTTTTTGTCGTAGGGCGTAGGATTCATGACGTCGACTATGCGGCCGTCAATCTGCAGGCCGTTCCAGTCGATTATGACGCACAGATTATCCAGCTTATAGTGGTTGGCAAACATGGACGCCTCCCATACCTGCCCTTCCTCGGTCTCACCGTCACCGAGTATGGTATAAACGCGGTAATCCTTGCCCGAGATCTTGCCTGCAAGTGCCATGCCGCAGGCGGCGGAAATGCCAAGTCCCAGTGATCCGGTCGTCATATCAACGCCGGGAGTGCCCTTCATATCAGGGTGTCCCTGAAGGAAGGAGTCGGCCTGACGCAGCGTTTTAAGCTCGGATTTGTCGAAATAGCCTTTTTCTGCCAGCACAGCGTAAAGTGCCGGCGCTGTATGACCCTTTGACAGAACAAAGCGATCCCGATCCTCCCACTTAGGGTTGTTAGGATCGACGTTCATTTCTTCAAAATAGAGATATGCCAGAATGTCCGCGATCGAGAGCGATCCGCCCGGATGTCCCGATTTTGCCGCGTGCACGCCCTCGAGTATACCGAGGCGGATATCTGCGGCTATCTGCTTGAGTCTTGCCTGTTTTTGCTGTTCCATTTTTTCCTCCTTAACGAAGCAGTTTATCTGCGGATAGTTGTTTTTTTATGTAATTTACACAGATATATCTATTATATAATAGGTTTTGTATTTTGTCAAGACAGGACAGGCCATTTATAGGCAAGTTGGCCGCAAAAACCGACTTATGCAAATAAAGTTTACCAATCTCTTGCCTTTTTAGTGCCTGTTGTGTTATAATTATTCATAAATCACGTAACACTCACCTGCCGGAGAGAATTGTCTGATGCTGAAAAGCCCGATAATAATATTCCGTTAGGCCCCAGCCGTAATATTTTGTATAATGCGCAAATATTTTGTATAATTTGAACGAGGAAATATGCAGCTTACTGAATTCACGACCATATTGACCGCCGCCGCGCGCCAAAATAATATTTCCGATCTGATCACCGACCAGGCTTCCGAACATTTGTTCTCTTTCTGCCGTATTCTGATCGCCGAGAATGAAAAATATAATCTGACCGCCATCAAACAGCCTTCAGATGTAATATATAAGCATATAATCGACTCACTTTTGCTGTCAGAGCATCTACCGAACTCTGCGAAAATGATAGATGTCGGCTGCGGCGCGGGATTTCCTTCACTGCCACTCGCCATTGTCCGCCCCGATCTGGACATCACCTGCCTCGATTCAACCGCCAAAAAAATTAATTTTATCAAGCTCTGCGTTGATTATCTGTCCCTAAACAACGTTACAGCAATATGCGGTCGTGCCGAAGAAATCGGGCATGCTCCGGCTCACCGCGATAAATATGACATCTCCACCGCCCGTGCAGTTGCAAATCTGCCGGTATTATGTGAATTATGCCTGCCTTTTGTAAAGCCAAACGGACATTTTCTCGCCATGAAAGGCCGTTTTTCACAACATGAGTTCAATATTATGCCGGCGGCACTGTCCAAGCTGTCAGCGGAAAATCTTAATTGCCGCAGTTATCAGCTTATAACTCCGGAGGGATCCGAAGAAAGAACGCTGGTCAGCGTAACAAAAATCGGAAAAACCAATAATAATTTTCCGCGCAAATACGCTGTGATAACCAAAAATCCGCTTAAATAATCCGCAGTAAGATCATATTAATACCGCTGAATTGCCTATTTTTCTACCGTACAGCCATTTTCCACGCTGTACGGTTATTTTTTGTCAGCCTTGATGCGACGTTTTTTACATAAATTGTGTGATATCATGATGCAACCATCAAATGAAAGGACGTTATAAATCATGAAACAAGCTATCGCAATGTCACTGCAATCATCAATTCAATCGCAATCTTCTGCAAAAGAATGTCAGCAGCAAAGTCTCGAGCAAGCCGTACTACGGCAACCATCAATCGCAGATCAAGGCAACAACGCCCAACCAACGCCGCAGGCGCCTTTGATACCACTGATCAGGCACCGTCGTCTGGATCCGAATGAGAATGCTACGCAACTTCGGTCAACCCGCACAGCTGCAATTGACGATGTGAGCCGGCAAAGATCCGCCGGATACGTAGCAGGATACGGCCATACATACAGCTCGCCGGAGCAGTCAGACCTCGAACCCGAAATATTTGAATCGGATACATCGATACAAGCGACAAATCCAGCCAATCTGACACCCATTCCTGCTTCAAGCATCATACCGAACCGATTTCAGCCGCGCAAGCGCTTTGACGCTGACTCGCTCAACCGATTAGCAGAATCAATTCGCATGTACGGAATACTTCAACCGATAACCGTACGTCTGTTGCCCAACCATGAACCGTTAAAATACGAAATAATATGTGGCGAACGCAGATTCAGAGCAGGAATTTTAGCCGGCCTGGATGTCTTCATGTGCCATGTATTGTGTGAAAACGACCTTCAGGTCGCGGAGCTGTCGGTTATCGAGAACCTCTTGCGTGACGACCTCAATATTTTTGAACAAGCCGAAGCCTTTCAGCTGCTTATAAGCACGTTTGGGCTTACACAGCAGCAGGTAGCAGACAAAGTAGGCATGAGTCAGTCCGCCGTTGCCAACAAGCTCCGGCTACTGCGCTTCACCCAGAAAGAGCAGCAGGAAATACTCGAAAACAGCCTTACCGAACGCCACGCACGCTGTCTTTTGAGACTTGAAGAACCCAATGTGCGTTTAAAATTTGTGCAATTAATCGTCAAAGACCAACTTAACGTATCAGCAACCGAGCAGTTGATTGAAAAATACATTAAATACACCTCAACTCGTCATGATGCAGCGACTAATTCGCCCGTATGTGCCAAACGTCCGCATATCAACGCCGGAATCCTGCGGGATGTGCGCGTATTTTCCAACTCCATCGAGAAGGCCGCCGATATACTCAGAAATTCAGGAATTGTTGTCGAAACCCAGTGTTCTGAGGAGGCCGAAAACTATGTGTACACCATCAGGGTAGCAAAGTGCTCCAAACCATCCGCAAGCTGATCAGCAAGAGAAGGCTGCCAGACCGATATCGGCGTCGCAGGCAGGACTCCGTGATTTTTGCTGCATAACAGAGCGGAAATTCACACCGCATTGCTTGTACTAGTCGAGAATCGGCAAGCCATATGTTTCACGTGAAACATATAAAGCGCAGGTGACACATATGCACATAACAATTTCTGCTCGCCCTACAAAGTCAGCAATTATATATGAAGTTGTAATTCGTGCAGCCACGAAAGCTGAATGCGAGAGCTTGCATTTTCATAAATTATTGCTCAAAAACGCCGCTTGCAAATATCAACCCAAAATAATGTTTCACGTGAAACATCAAAACGAGGCACAAACATCATGTAAAAAACGTGCCGATAAAAGAGTGGTCGCACGTCAGTTATCCAAATTTCGCCGCCCCAAGCGAGTTTCTTTTCAAAAAACAAAAATGTAAACATGCTTCACGTGAAACCGCAAGCGTTTGTTGCTTCTAACGACAGTTTTCTCATAAAATTGCCATTTATTGCTTAAAAGAGTGCGATGTTTCACGTGAAACATAAAAAATTTAGATAAAATCGAAAATACATATTGCTCTTTAGGCAAACATGTGGTATAATGTATGAGGTGAATCTTAGTTAAAATTTACATAAAGTGGAGGCAAAAATGGGCAAAATAATCGCATTTGCTAACCAAAAGGGCGGTGTTGGCAAGACAACCTCAGCGGTTAATGTAGCTGCGTCGTTGGGCGTCATAGGCTACAAAGTATTGCTGGTAGATCTCGATCCGCAGGGAAACGCGACCAGCGGTGTCGGCGTGTCAAAAAAGAACCTGAAACTGACCATACAGGACGTGCTGCTTGAGAAGGCTGGCGTTGAGGATGTCGTGATTCAGACCAAATTCAACAATTTATCGCTTCTTCCGGCAAATATCACATTGGCAAACGCCGAATTTCAGCTTTTTGACGCTGATAACAGCCAAATGGAGCTAAAAAACTCTCTTTTAAAGGTAAAAGACAGCTATGATTATGTCATAATCGACTGTCCGCCATCGCTCGGAATGCTCACAGTCAACGCGCTGTCGGCCAGTGACGGCGTAGTAATACCCATGCAGTGCGAATTTTATGCACTCGAAGGGCTGTCACAGCTCATGATTACCGTCAGCCGTATAAAGCAGTACTACAACGAAAAGCTCACGGTGACGGGAATACTTATAACCATGTATAATAAGCGCCTGCTTCTTTCGATGCAGGTCATGGCAGAGCTCAAAAAACACTACACAGACAAACTGTTTGACACTTGCATCTCAAGAAATGTCAAGCTGTCCGAGGCGCCGGGCTTTGGAATGCCGGTGTACTATCACGATAAAAGCTCAAAGGGTTCTGCAGAATATCTGGACGTAGCAAAAGAGCTGTCATCACGCATTTAAACACGCTTGTCGCACTGAATTGCGGAAGAGAGTTTAAATTTCAACCGCCCCGTGGCGATTTTTCCCATCATACACGGTTAACATCGGCATAAAATCAATGAAAGGAAGCAAAAATAATGGCAAAAAAGCAATCAGGATTGGGCCGAGATCTGTATTCATTGTTTGATGACAACCTGATAGAGGACAAAAAGGACTCCGGCACCACTCTTAAGATAGCAGACATAGAGCCGCGCAAAGACCAACCACGAAAGCTGTTTGAGCGCGAAGCACTCGAAGCATTGGCCGATTCTATATCAAATTACGGCGTTCTGCAGCCTATAATTGTGCATGAAAACACAGCATATCCCGGAAAATATGAGATTATTGCAGGAGAACGGCGCTGGAGAGCAGCTAAAATGGCCGGCCTGAGCGAAATACCGGTAGTAATACTCACCGGAGACGAACTGAAAATGGCTCAGGTATCACTGATTGAGAACCTGCAGCGTGAGGATCTCAATCCTGTCGAAGAAGCTGCGGCATACTTGGACCTCATTGACAAATTCGGACTGACGCAAGACGCGGTAGCAAAGCAGGTAGGCAAAAGCCGCTCTGCAATCACCAATACATTGCGTTTGCTTGATCTGCCGGATGAGGTTCTCGAGCTTTTGCGTTCCGGAGAGCTTTCGGCAGGGCACGCAAGAGCGCTTCTCGGCCTTAACGACAAGGACTCAATGGCAGCATTGGCGCACAAGATCATAGATAAACAACTGTCTGTCCGCGAAGTTGAGTCTATGATCAAAAAGCTGAACGCCTTCAAACCGGTTGACGATGACGATGAACTTATGCTCGAGGGAGTCAACCATCGTAAAATATACATGAAGGAGCTTGAAAGAAAGCTCCGGGAAACACTCGGACGCAAGGCAAAAATCGCATACACACCCAAGAAAAAAGTGCTGGAGCTTTCATTTGACAGCGACGAGGATCTTGAAAATCTGCTCACCGCCATTTGCGGTGCGACATTCTTCTCGGACGACCTATAAGAAAAAATAACAGCATAACAGCAAAAAGGAAGTATAATCATGTTAGACATCAAATATATCAAAGAGCATCCCGATGACGTTATAAATCGTCTTGCAGCAAAAGGCAAAGACGCGGCAGAGGATATAGCCGAAATAATCCGCCTGGACGGTGAGCGGCGGGCACTTATAGTTGAAACAGAAGCGCTCAAGGCAGAACAGAATAAAACAACAAAGCTCATCCCCCAGTACAAAAAAGAGGGCAAGGACGTTGCACCGATATTTGCCGAGATGAAAGAGCTGGCAAGCCGGGCAAAATCCAATGACGAGAAGCTCAAGCAGATAGAAACCGAGTACATGAACCTCATGCTTGGATTGCCAAATCTGCCCGATCCTGACCTCAAGCCGGGAGAAAAAGAGAACAATGAGCCGCTTCGTTACTTCGGAGAGCCGCACAAATTCGATTTTGAGCCGAAAAACCATGTTGATCTGTGTACTGAACTTGGACTTATCGATTATAAGCGCGGAGTCAAGCTGTCCGGGGCAGGCTTTTGGATATATTCCGGCATGGGCGCACGCCTGGAGTGGGCATTGCTCAACTTCTTCATAGATACACATCTGAAAAACGGTTTTGAACTGATGCTGGTACCGCATATGCTATCATACGAGTGCGGCCTGACAGCGGGACAGTTCCCCAAATTCAAGGACGACGTTTACTGGCTTGAAACCGCAGAGGATGAACGCCACCGCTTCATGCTGCCTACCGCAGAAACAGCACTCGTGTCGTTGCACCGTGACGAAATACTTGACGAATCCGAGTTGCCCAAGAAATATATCAGCTACACACCCTGTTTCCGACGTGAAGCCGGTTCTTATCGCGCCGATGAGCGGGGAATGGTACGCGGACACCAGTTCAACAAGGTTGAAATGGTGCAGTACACACTGCCGGAGAAGTCTGACGAAGCGTTGGAGGAGCTTGTAACCAACGCGGAAAACCTTGTTAAGGCACTGGGATTCCATTTCCGTACCGTCAAGCTGGCAGCCGGAGACTGCTCTGCTTCCATGGCCCGGACATATGATATCGAGATCAATATCCCGTCTATGAATGGCTACAAAGAGGTAAGTTCTGTATCTAACGCCAGAGATTACCAGGCTCGGCGCGGTATGATGCGTGTCCGCCGCAAGGACGGCAGCATCGAATATCTGCACACACTCAACGGCTCCGGCCTTGCCACCAGCCGTATACTGCCTGCACTTGTCGAGCAGAACCAGAACGCCGACGGAAGTGTGACCGTTCCCGAGGTGCTGCGCAAATACGTCGGTGTTGACATTATAAAAAAGCAATAATCGTCTTAGACAGACGTAAAAACGGTACCCGTACAGACGTGTTAATAACACCCCGGATACCGTAAAAATAAGCAAAGGAGGCGACATCATTGTTCGGAAACAAAATTTTTGGTCTTTTTTCGGCTCTTGAAGCAGAACAATCGCTCATTTCAGAGCTGTGGGACTACTTCAATGAAAAATATTTCTCGCCTCAGTACGGAGAATACGAGCACTTCACCGTGGAGGCGTCGTCGCTTGTTTCGTTCCGCAACATAGTTTTTGCCTTTTTCATTGGAATCAACATAGCCGCGATCATGGCAATTTTTGACAGACGTGTGCTGGGGGATTTTGCCCGAAAGCTGATCCGCGAGGAGGCGCTCAGCCCGGAGACTGCCATGACGCTGTCCGAGCTGGGCTACTATAAAAACACAGCCATACGCTCCAGTCTGCGAAGCGGATACACCTTAAGGCGCGTCGTCAGATGTGTCGAGGAGGAGCAGTACAATGCAGCGCTCGAACAGAAACGGCTTGAATTTGATGCCTCGGGCGGCAAAAAATTCCGCGAGGTGCCGTTTAAGGTCGACTTTGAGACGGCACACTTCTACATCCCGGATGAACTCAAATACACCGCCGAGATAAAATTCAATAAAAAAGGCACCAACTGGCTTACCTTTGCAGGCGTTTTTGTCGGATCGGTGGCAGTGATGTTTCTCACCTTTTGGCTTTATCCGGATATTCTGCAGCTAATTGATAACTTTTTGTCAATGTTTTGATTTTCACTCCGCAGCATCGCGGAGTAAAAATAAAAAATCAACTTTTAAGGAGTACTACTATGAAACATGCAAGTGACTATCGCAAACAAGCCTGGTCTGCCCTCAGCGGCAAATGGGGAATGGCCATACTGGTCTTTATTCTTTACGGCCTGATCGTCGGAGTGGCCGGCTGCACCATGGTTGGCGCAATTCTGCTCGCCGGCCCCATGGCCGTCGGCTACGCCTGTGTATGGCTGAACCTGCACAGACTCGGCAGAGTTGACATCAACGATCTGTTCAGCGGCTTCAACAACTTCGGCAACTCGCTGGTTATGGGACTGCTGTCCTCGATCTTCGTGGCGCTGTGGTCGTTACTTTTTGTAATTCCCGGCATTGTCGCGTCGTATTCCTACGCAATGGCACCGTATATTCTGGTTGACAATCCCAATATAGGCGGTTATGAAGCAATCGGGGCCAGCAAGGCCATGATGAAGGGCAAAAGATGGAAGCTTTTCTGCCTTGACCTGAGCTACATAGGCTGGCTGATACTTTGCATGCTGACATTCGGAATTCTGACGCTGTGGGTATCGCCCTCGATAAGCGCTGCACACGCTGCCTTCTACGAGGACCTCAAGAAAGAAAAAGCCGAGACTGCTACTGCCGAAAACAACGAAACCGCGCAGTAATCCGGCAGCGTACGTGCCGGGAAACAGCATGCGCCCCGGAGGTATGCGGATAAACTCCGTACTATGCGTAGCCCGGCATGATATCCTGCTTTGACAGGGAAAACAAAAGCACTCCGGATAAACTGGAGTGCTTTTTGAAAACCGTAACAAGGACGGCTTTTGCCGGACAGACGCATAATACTGCCGGTGAAAGCGCGCTGTTCTCAATCAGTGATTTCTCACTTCTTTGTCAAAACGCTGTTGATTGCAAACATGCCGTCACAAAAAACATACTGTATCCGTGCACAAAAAATCCCGCAACGTCAATCGACGGCGCGGGATTTTGTATAATCCGGTCATAAACGGAATGCTTTTGCCTTTCCGCTTCAAATATTACTTATTTGTCCTCGTCCTCGAACTCGTCAAGAATTGCAAGACGTTCGCCGCACTTGGGGCATACAAGATCCTCCGGCTTTGTGTCGCAGGAAAAATGCAATGTTTCACCGCAGGCAGGGCACTCGATGGCACAGCAATCCTCGTCACAGCAATCGCAGTCACATTCGTCGTCATCGTCACAGTCACAGCAATCACATTCGTCATCGCCGAACAGATACTCCTCAACGTCACCCAGGTCCTCGTCGATCTCCTCGATATAGTCGTTCAGATACTCAACATCGTCATCGACCTCCTCCAGCTTTTTAGCCATATCGGAGCAAAGATCGATCAGTGCCGCAATGAGCTTACCCTCGGCGCTGTCCTTGTCGAAGCTCAGACCGTCAGCCAGACCCTTCAGGTACACTGCTTTTTCATTAATCGTCATGATTTTGTTTCCTTTCTGTAAATTAAATCAGGCACGGGACAGGTACTCGCCTGTACGGGTGTCTATTTTGATCTTGTCGCCGGGGTTGATGAACAACGGCACCTTGATCTGCGCGCCGGTTTCAAGCGTTGCGGGCTTGAGGGTGTTGGTGGCAGTGTTGCCGGCAAAGCCGGGATCGGTGTCGGTCACTTCGAGGTCGACAAATGTGGGCGGCTCCACGCTGAAAACGTTGCCCTTGTAGGAAATGATCTTGCAGATCATCTCTTCCTTGACAAACTTGAAGTTGTCAGGCAGCTTGTCTGCATTAAGGGGAAGCTGCTCGTAGGTTTCAAGATCCATGAAGTAATAAAGATCGCCGTCGGTGTAGGAATACTGCATATCCTTGCGGTCGATATATGCACTCTCAAACTTGTCTGTCGGAGAGAAGGAACGCTCGATCACCGCCCCGGTGATAACGTTCTTGATCTTTGTACGCACGAAAGCGGCACCCTTACCGGGCTTGACGTGCTGAAACTCGATTACCTGGTACACACCGCCGTCCATCTCAAAGGTGATACCGTTTCTGAAATCGCCTGCTGTTACCATAATATACCTCCAAATATCGTATATCAATAAATATTCCATGTACCTGACAGCACATAGCTCACAGTTACATTATATTGTACTACAAAACTGACGTCATTGCAATAGGTTTTTTTAATTTTCCGCTCCGATACGGGATTTTTTTGAAATTTTACCTTCTATTACGTTAAAATTTATTATGGTTGTTGAAATCTGAAGATTTGTGTGATATACTAATAGTAAAAAATCGGGAGGACAGGGCATGCTTTCAACAGTTCGCGGAGCGGGGCTTTTCGGTATTGACGGCTTTTCGGTGACAGCGGAATGTGACTGTCAGGATCGCATGTACAGCTTTGAGCTGGTCGGTCTGCCCGACGCCGCCGTCAAGGAAGCAAAAGAGCGTGTGCGCGCCGCATGCGAAAACAGCGGCTGGCCGTTTCCGGACACGGCACTTACGGTAAATCTTGCCCCGGCCGATCGCCGCAAGGAAGGCTCGGGCTTTGATCTGCCGATTCTGCTGGGTATTCTGAGATGCTGCGGAATAATAGATCCGGCTGTTGACCTCATGAGCCGCTGCTTTGTGGGTGAGCTGTCGC
>URHI01000021.1 GCA_900547565.1 uncultured Eubacteriales bacterium
TTTACGCATTGTTCACATTCGCAAGATAATCATGCATGAAGGCTATCTGCTTTTCAACAGAGGATTTTCCGGTTCCGCCGGCAGATGTACGGCGCCGCACACAGCTGACAAGATCAATGGCGTCGTAAACGTCCTCTCCAAACGCCGAATCAAAGCTTTCATATATATCAAGCGGAATGTCCTCAAGCACCTGACCGTGCTTCACAGCATATCCGACTATTCGCCCAACCGTATTGTAGGCCGAGCGGAAAGGTATTCCCTTGCCTACCAGGTAATCAGCAAGGTCGGTTGCGTTGATGAAGCCACGACGCGCAGCGTTTTTCATATTATCGCGGCGCACCTTCATGGTAGCAATCATAGGAGTAAACACGCCAAGGCACATTTTTACAGTATCGCAGCAGTCAAAAACGGCCTCTTTGTCCTCCTGCATATCCTTATTATATGCCAGCGGAAGCCCCTTCATAGTCGTCAGCAGACCGATAAGATGGCCGTAAACACGCCCGGTTTTGCCGCGTACAAGCTCCGCCATGTCGGGATTCTTTTTCTGCGGCATGATACTGGAGCCGGTGGTATAGCTGTCATCAAGCTCGATAAACCCGAATTCCCACGATGACCACAGAATCACTTCTTCGGCAAACCGTGACATGTGCATCATGAGTATGGACAGCGCGCTCATAAGTTCAAGGCAAAAATCCCGGTCGGATACACCGTCAATGCTGTTCTGCGTTATGCCGTCAAAGCCCAGCTCCTCGGCTACCGCGAGACGGTCGGTATCATATGTCGTTCCGGCCAGCGCGCAGCTCCCGAGAGGTGACTCGTTCATGCGTGCTCCGGCATCACAAATACGCATAACATCCCGATAAAACATGTACGAATATGCCATAATGTGATGTGAAAACAGAATAGGTTGCGCACGCTGAAGATGAGTGTATCCGGGCATTATTGCGTCAATATTCTGTTCGGCAATGCTGACAATGGCTGACATGAGCCGTTGTATCGCTACGACGATACTGTCTGCCTCGTCACGCAGATACATACGCAGATCCAATGCCACCTGATCGTTGCGGCTGCGTGCGGTGTGCAGTTTTTTCCCAACGTCGCCGATGCGTGCTGTAAGCTCGGCCTCTACAAACATGTGTATGTCCTCGGCACCCGGAACGATCTCCAGTTTGCCCGAGTCTATGTCCTCAAGTATGCCGCGCAATCCGTCGGAAATCTTGATCGCGTCATCAGGTGTGATGATTCCCTGCTTTGCCAGCATACCTGCGTGCGCAATTGATCCAGTGATATCCTGACGATACATTCTGCGGTCAAATGACAGCGATGAATTGAAATCGTCAGCCAGGCTGTTGAGCGGTTTTTCAAACCGTCCGGCCCACATTTTCTGATTGTTGCTCATGTCGTATTATTTCAGTCCGTTCTTTGCCTTCATTTTTGCGTAGACCTTGGTGGGCAGTCCGTACAGTGTGATAAAGCCGGCGGCGTCATTCTGGTTGTAAACCTCGTCCTCATCAAACGTGGCAATCTCGGGGTCGTACAGCGAGTACGGAGAGGTTACGCCTGCGTTTATCATATTTCCCTTATACAGCTTGAGTTTGACATCACCCGTGACGGTGCGCTGTGTTGTTTTGACAAATGCCAGTATAGCTTCGGTAAGCGGTGTAAACCATTGCGCCGAATAAACCAGCTCTGCCAGCTTTTGCGCCACAAGCGCCTTGTAGTGTGCAGTCTCCTTGTCAAGACAAAGCGACTCAAGTACGGCGTGTGCGTGATACAGTATTGCACCGCCGGGTGTCTCATATACTCCGCGGCACTTCATACCGACAAGACGGTTTTCAACTATGTCAAGCAGGCCGATGCCGTTTGCCCCTCCCAGCTGATTCAGCTTGGCAACAAGCTCAACCGCCCCCATTTCAACTCCGTCAACTGCGGTGGGTATTCCCTGTTCAAAATGAACGGTTACATACGTCGGCTTGTCGGGAGCCTGCTCGGGCGATACGCCCATTTCAAGAAATCCTTTTTTATTGTATTGCGGCTCATTGGCCGGATCCTCAAGATCAAGTCCCTCGTGCGACAGGTGCCAGATGTTCTTGTCCTTGGAGTAATTGGTTTCACGGCTGATGCGAAGCGGCACATTGTGAGCTTCGGCGTAATCGATCTCTTCGTTACGGGATTTTATGTTCCACTCACGCCACGGTGCTATGACGGGAATGTCGGGGGCAAACGCCTTGATGGCCAACTCAAAACGGACCTGGTCATTTCCCTTACCTGTACACCCATGGCAAATTGCATCAGCCCCCTCGGCAATGGCAATCTCTGCTACGCGCTTGGCAATGGGAGGGCGTGCAAACGCCGTGCCGAGCATGTAGTCTTCGTACAGTGCACCCGCCTGAACGCACGGGAAAACATAGTCCTCGAGAAATTCTTTAGTCAGATCCTCGATATACAGCTTGGAAGCACCTGTTTTGAGCGCTTTTTCTTCAAGCCCTTCAAGCTCCTCGGCCTGGCCGACGTTACCCGAAACGGCGATGACCTCGCAATCGTTGTAGTTTTCCTTGAGCCACGGAATTATTATAGATGTGTCAAGGCCGCCGGAATACGCCAGAACGACCTTTTTGATTTTGCTTTTATCCATTTGTAGTTTCCTCCACAGTGTTTTTTGATGTATATATATTACACCAGTTTGAATATTTTTTCAATAGAAAAACTGAAAATAAAAAATTTTCTACATCATTTACAATTTTAAAGCAATATATTTGCTTTTTTTGTGCGTTATATTAATGTCAAATGCATGACTGCGTGAATAATTATTCTAACCAAAGGCTTGCTTACAAAAAATTCGGTGTGGTGTTTACAAAACTCGTTAATTATGCTATAATTACTAATAATACTTATATTGGGAGGCAGGCTTTGGAAATAATCCGATTTTTCGCAAATGACGTGCTTGAATTGAAAAAGCCGCACCCCTGTGGCTCAAACCGCTTTCGTGTCATACGGGTGGGCGGTGTTGTCAGGCTGGAGTGCCTTGGCTGCGGCCGGGACATGACACTTGATCGCATCAAGCTTGAGAAAAACGTCAAGCGGGTTATAAGCGGTAGCTGAGTCAGGACCGCATTAATAATTACGGAAGGCAAAAATCATGGAAAAAAAGAAATATTCCCCGGCCGGCGTATGGACCGGCATACGCAACGGCTTCCGCCGACTTGCGACAATGGACAGCATTTATCTTGCGTTTGCTTTTATCATCCCGGTTGTAATAATGTATATAATATACATCGCCATGGAAATTCACCCGTTTGGCGACGGCTCTGTGCTTGTACTTGACCTCAACGGTCAGTATGTATATTTTTATGAGGCACTGCGCCGCTTTATATACGGAGATGCAAGCCTGCTGTACTCATTCTCCCGCGCGCTCGGCGGAGAATTCATGGGTATTTATGCCTACTACGTTGCAAGCCCATTCTCATACATCGTTGCCCTGTTCCCGCAGACAAAAATGCTTGAGGCCCTGCTGTTCATATTCCTGCTTAAAACAGGACTCAGTGGCTTTACCTTCGGGTTCTATATTCACAAGACCGGTAAGAGCCGTAGCAAGATCGCCACTGTGATTTTCTCATGCATGTATGCGCTTTCCGCTTATGCAATTGTACAGCAGCACAATTCAATGTGGATAGATGCGCTGATCTGGCTGCCAATTATCACGTATGCCATTGAGCAGCTGATAAAATACGGCAAGTTCAGAATGTATGTAGTATTTCTGGCGCTCACGCTTGCCAGCCACTTTTATATCGGCTACATGGTGTGCTTCTGGTGCGTGGCTTATTTCTTCTATTATTATTTATCCACCAATACAGAAAACCTCAACAACCCGCTCTGCGAAAAGCATCATTTTGCAAAGACCTTCGGCCGTTTTGCAGGCTATTCCGTGCTGTCTGCCGGCATAGCCATGCTGGTACTGCTTACCGCATATTACTCTCTGACGTTCGGTAAAACCACATTCACCGATCCAAGCTGGAAATTCAGCTTCAAATTTGATATTATTCAGCTACTGGTTAAATTTTTACCTGGCTCATTTGACACTGTACGTCCTGAGGGATTACCTTTCGTTTACTGCGGCACACTGGCTCTCATACTGGTACCGGTATATTTTCTGTCCTCCAAATTCTCGGCAAGAGAAAAGATCATGTCGGGCTGCATGATCATGTTTTTTGTGCTTAGCTTTTCAATCAGCGTGGTTGATCTTGTCTGGCACGGATTCCAGAAGCCCAACTGGCTCAATTACCGTTACAGCTTTATGCTCTGCTTCTTTCTGCTGGTTCTGGCCTGCCGAGCTTTCTCGGAAATTCAAAGCATCAGTTCCAAAACAATTCTCGCTGTCTGTACCGGGTTGGCGGGATTGATCGTATTCATTCAGACACTCAATTATGAATATGTAGATGATCTTCAGACAATATGGCTGTCGCTGCTGTGCGTGACGGTTTACCTTATTCTGCTGTGCCTGTTCAAATCATCAAGATTCAAGGAAAACATGCTGCTGATACTGGCATTTGCGGTCAGCTTTGAGTTGTTTGCAAACGGCTTGTCCAATGTGGTCGGTCTTGACAAGGACGTTGTTTATTCAGGCTATTCGGGGTACAATAATTTCCTGGCATCCTACCGCCCCATTGTCAATACCGTCAAAAACAACGATACGTCGTTCTACCGAATGGAAAAAACCATACACCGCAAGGTAAACGACAACATGGCGCTCGGCATGCGTGGTCTGTCAAACTCCACATCAACGCTTAACTCACAAACAATAGAATTTCTGCACCGCATGGGCTACACGTCAACATCACACTGGTCAAGCTATAACGGCGGAACACCCGTCAATGATGCCCTGCTGGGTATAAAATATGTCATCAGTGCGGAAGACATGTCCGATTATTATGAGCGCGCTTACACTGTCGGCGACTTTACGGCATGGCGCAATCCCTATGCTCTGTCACTGGCATATGGCGTAGGAACAGATCTTACACAGATCAACGCAGATGACTATGAAACGCCCATGGATTACCTCAACGCCATTATCACGGCGATGCTGGGTGAGGAGGACACTGTTGAAGTATTCGTTCCGGTGACCATCGACTCACCGACCACAAACTCTCATTGCAATTCGTCGTTTATCGCTGGGCACTACAAATATGCCAAGGCATCTGACGACTCTGCGGCTATGGTATATTACACGGTTGACGTTCCGCAGGACGGCAAGCTGTTCTTCTATATCCCCAGCGACTATCAGCGCGAGGTAAAAGTAAAGGTGAACGGCAGTGATGTCGGCACATTCAACGGCAGCAATGAAGGCAGAATTATTACGCTGGGCAGCTTTGAGAGCGGATCGGCAATAAATCTCACGTTGTCGCTGCAAAACAACGATCTGTATATCAAAAAAGGATACAGCATGGTGTACTATATTGATTGGGACGTGTACACCGACGCTATGACACGGCTGGCGCAGAATCAATATCAGATAAGCGATTATTCCGAAACTTCATTCAATGGCACTATCACGACTGCAAAGGACGGCCAGACCGTTCTTACAACCATTCCCTACGATGAGGGCTGGCAGATTTATGTTGACGGCGAAAAAGTGGAGATTTTCGAAACGCTTGATGCGCTTATTGCCTTCAATGTTCCTACCTCCGGAAATCATGAGCTGCGTATGAGATATATGCCGCGTGCGTTTATTATAGGGCTTACCGTAACACTGATAAGCATTGCTCTGTTCGCGGTTATGGCAGTGTTCCACAAAAAGCTGATAATAAAGGATCGCCGCGCCGAGCAAGACGGAGATAACGCTTTACCGTCACACGTAGATTATGTCGCCGATAAGCTGACCGACGGTGCTTCAGAGGACGGAGTGGCTACCACCGAAAATACTCAATCAGACAACGCAAAGGAGAGCTGAATGTTTTACTATATCAGCGGTCAACTGGTACTGCTTGAACCCGGCTGTGCAGTTATCGATGCCGGAGGTGTGGCGTATAAAATGGCCATTAGTCAGACATCATATGACAATCTGCCCAAAATCTCATTTCGCAAGGAACCTGTCAAAGCCACACTGTATACTCATATGTCGGTGCGTGAGGACGGCGTTGAGCTGTTCGGGTTTGCCAGTACGGAAGAGCTGTCCGCATTCAAGCTGCTGATATCGGTTTCCGGCGTGGGACCAAAGGTGGCACTGTCTGTACTGTCGCTGCTCAGTCCCGAAAAATTCGCGCTGGCAGTATGCACCGAGGACAAAAAAACTATATCCAAGGCATCGGGAGTAGGTCCCAAAACAGCCGCACGCATTATTCTTGAACTCAAGGATAAGCTGGCCGCTGCATCACTGCCTGCCAGCGGCGTGCCTGAAACGCAGGGTGGTGCAACAGCATCGGCGGCAGGCCGGTCGGAACTGTCAGAGGCTATCGATGCTCTGACGGTGCTTGGATATTCGCGTCCTGAGGCGCTTACGGCACTCAAGGATATCGACACCTCCGGATTGCCGCTTGAGGAAATTATCCGGCAGGCACTCAAAAAACTGATAAGATAAGGAGCTATCTGATATGGACGACGAGTTGGATTTTGAAAACCGGCTGATGAGCAGCTCCTATGTGCCGGAGGACAACGAAACCGATGTGTCACTGCGCCCACGTCGGCTTGACGACTATATCGGTCAGGAAAAGGCCAAAGAAAACCTGCGAATATATATTAATGCAGCAAAAGGGCGCGGTGATTCACTGGATCATGTTTTGCTATACGGCCCTCCGGGACTCGGAAAAACGACACTGTCTGCCATAATCGCCAACGAGATGAACGTCAACATAAGAATCACCTCGGGGCCTGCGATCGAAAAGCAGGGGGATCTCGCGGCTATACTGACCAATCTCTCACCCGGAGATATACTGTTTATCGACGAGATACACCGGCTCTCCAAAGGTGTTGAGGAAATACTCTACCCCGCGATGGAGGACTACGCGCTTGACATCATCATAGGCAAGGGCCCCTCGGCGCGCAGCATACGCATCGATCTTCCTCATTTCACGCTGATTGGCGCAACCACACGCGCTGGGCAGCTGACTTCCCCTTTGCGTGACCGTTTTGGCGTTATCATGCGGCTCGAGCTGTATACACCGGATGAGCTTGCACGTATTGTAACGCGCAGTGCCGGCATCCTTGACATAAGCATATCTCAAGAGGGAGCGTATGAAATCGCATCCCGCTCACGTGGCACTCCGCGTATAGCCAACAGGTTGCTCAAGCGTGTACGTGATTTTGCGCAGGTCAAGGGAAGCGGCAAGATTGACTCCGAAATTGCAAATTACGCGCTGGGGTGCCTTGATATTGACGAGCTTGGTCTTGATTCCATTGACCGCAGAATGTTACAGGCCATAATCAAGCTGTATGACGGAGGGCCTGTCGGCCTTGAAACGCTGGCAGCCACTATCGGAGAAGAAGCGGTAACGCTTGAGGACGTATATGAGCCTTACCTGATGCAGTTGGGATTTCTGTCGCGCACACCTCGCGGACGCTGTGTCACAAAAGCAGCGTATGACCACCTCAATCTTCCTTTTTCAAACGTCACGCGCAACGGCGAGCAAATAAGAATTGATGATGAGCAGGGCGATTGAATAACATCTTCTGAATATTATCGCTTATATTTGTCTCGTATCAAACTATTATCGGTGCCACAAACAGTAATTCCCTTACCGAAGCATATGTACGGAAAAATCCATGTTCATCGGTTTCGTAATCATCGCCGCAATAAATATTGAAGTGCGGCTCATATGACTCCGGTTGGTTGGCATCGATAGCCGAACGCAATCCGCACAGTCGGCTGACCGATTGGGCAATACCACGGTTGCGTCCGGTGCAGGAGGACGGACAACATCCTATATGCCCGTCACCGCGCCTCAATTCAATTGACAGCCGGCAATCACGCACGGCACTGTCGGCTTTGTAAATGGTGCCATCCGACACGTATGCAAGCGGAATTACGCATACTGTGCGGCTTTCCTCAAAGCTTTGCAGGTCAAGGCTGAAAACGCGGCGGCCGCTGCGGCGTATTTCGCAATATTCATTTATGTAGCGCATAAGCAGCTGTGACGGTAAAAATGACGCTCCGGTTGTATCCGCGGTGTAGACTGTCACCCGGCTTCCCTTCCCGAAGCTTATCATGGGTATGACACGGCCGTCAATCATAGCCAGCGGCACCACATTCAGCTCGCTGTATCGTCCCATGAGCACCTTCAGATGTTCGATTAGACTCTGGTGATCGGTCATTCTCTGAAAATCAAGTATGCGCTTGTCACAGTTTATATTGTTTTTATCTGACATATCAGTTGTCCTTTTCTGTTTAGTTTTATATTATCATATGTGCGCTATACCAATATAATGCAAAGGAAGCTCCGTATTTATGAGCCAAGATATCAAAAATCAGTCATACAGACGGTCACTGATCAGCGTGGTGTTGACAGTGTTTGCCGTTTTCACAGTTTACTCCGTAGTTATGACTACGCTGTACGTCAAAGCCGAGACAGACGTAGCGTTTATGATCCATGTTTTTGTAGATATAATCCCATATGCCACCGACTTATGCGAGCTTGTCGGAATATTGATCGCATACACTGCCGTACTGTATTACTGGCATGGCTCAACAGCGTCTCAAAAATGCGGGTATGTGATTGCATTTGCAGCACTTACGGTGTACAAATATATCGCCAAGCTCGTTGTCACATATATTATGAACGGTGCTTTGCCGTCGGTTAAAAGCTATCTTGCCGATATGCTGCTTGCTGTCGTTCTTCCGCTTTTACTTGAGTTGGTACAGTTTGCCGTCATATTGCTGATAATACGGTCAATAATGAAAAAAGCAGATGCTTTTATTGCTGAAAAAAAATCGCTTGAAGGCAAGTTGCCGGATTATCATTTTGATGAGGAAACAGTTTTCTTTCCATTTCAAGGCCTGTTTGGCAAGCATAATCCGCTTCAAAGATCGGCGCTCGGTATAGGCATCGTGATTACCGTAAGCAAAGCAATACAGCTGCTTATCAACGATATTATGATAGGTCCACCTACGGATGTAATTGATTTGCTATGGATGTTACTGTATTACTTGATGTGTGTTGTTTTGGGATTCGCCTCTTATCTCGGCGTACTGTGGGGACTTATGACGTTGCGTGGCCGGGAACTTAAAAGAAAATACAAATAGATAAAAATCATCCCGACGGTGTTGCCGTCGGGATGATTTTTGCATTTTTAAATACTATATCATGAATGTCAACTGATCGGTTTCGTTGAGGTTGTCAAGCGCGCCGTTGCGGCGGAGAATTTCAATAACGCTTTTGGTCAGTCCGGCCCGGGTGCGAAGATCCTCAACCGAAAAGAACGGCTCCTCTGAGCGGGCGCTGATTATGCTGGCCGCGGCATTTTCACCGATGCCGGCAAATGCTGAAAACGGAAGTCTTATCTTGCCGTTTTCAGGCAGGTACTCAAAATCGCTCGATTTTTCAAGATCAACCGGCAGGAATTTTATGCCGCGAGCATACGCCTCATTGACCAGCATTAGTACGGGCAGGCTTTGAAGCTCCTTCTGAGATGCCGGATTATCGTTTGAGTTCTGACGGTTTTCTATATCGGCAATGTAATCTCTTACCGCGGATTTACCGCGCATGACCAGTTCCCCGTCGAATCCCAGCGGCTGAACCGTGAACATGGCGCAATAGAATGCCAGCGGCATATGCACCTTGTACCAGCCCAAGCGGATTGCCGACATGTCATACGCAGCGGCGTGCGCCTTGGGAAACATGTATTTTATCTTTTTACATGACGATATGTACCATTCCGGCACGCCTGCGGCACGCATTTCAGCTTCAAATTCGGGAGTCAGTCCCTTACCCTTACGTACCATTTCCATGATTTTAAACGCATGGCTCTTTTCAACACCGTATTTTATCAGCGCCAGCATAATTGAATCACGTGTTCCGATAACCTCGGAAATGTTGCAGGTGCCGTCTCTGATAAGATCCTGGGCATTGTTTGTCCAAACGTCTGTACCGTGAGAAAGCCCCGAAACCTGAAGCAGGTCAGCAAATGACTGGGGCTTGGATTCCTGAAGCATTTTAACCACAAATTTTGTCCCAAGCTCCGGAAGTCCCAGCGTCCCCAGCTGACAGTTGATATCCTCAGGAGTTACACCGAGCGGCGCCGTAGACAAAAACAGGTCGTATATTGAGCGGTCGTTCATCGGCACATCCAGCACAGATGTGTTTGAATATTTTTCAAGATACTTATATTTTGTCGGCATATCGTGCCCCAGCTCGTCCAGCTTGAGTATGGTGTCATGCAGGTAAGAGAAAGCAAAGTGTGTGGTGATGATATTTGACTTTGGATCGTCAGCCGGGTGCTGAACCGGTGTGAAATCGCAAACGTCGTATTCCTTGGGTATAACAACGATTCCTCCTGGGTGCTGCCCTGTTGTACGCTTGACTCCGACACAGCCGTAAACAAGGCGGTTAACCTCGGCTCGTGGCAGAGATATACCTTTGTTTTCAAGATATTTAACAACAAATCCATATGCGGTTTTATCTGCGAGAGTACCAAGCGTCCCGGCACGGAACACATTTTCAGGGCCGAACAGTTCTTCTGTGAATTTATGTACACGCCCTTGGACGTCGCCCGAAAAGTTCAGGTCAATATCAGGGAATTTATCGCCGTAAAAGCCGAGGAAGGTCTCAAACGGTATATCGTGGCCGTCGCCCAGCAGCTTATTTCCGCAAACAGGACAATTGCGGTCGGGCAGGTCAAAGCCCGAGCCTACACTGCCTCCGACGTCAAAATCGCAGAAGCGGCAGTGCGGACACCAGTAGTGAGGCGGCAGCGGGTTAACCTCCGAAATGCTTGCCATAATTGCTACCAGCGATGAGCCGACCGAGCCCCGTGAGCCTACCAGATATCCGTTATCCTCGCTGAATTTTACCAAGCGCTGTGCAATGATATACAGTGCGGCAAACCCGTGCTCGATAATAGAGTTAAGCTCCTTTTCAAGCCGCTCGGAAACCACCGCCGGCAAATCGTCTCCATACATGCTGTGTGCTTTTTCCCAGCACATATTGCGAAGCTCCTCGTCCGCCCCCTCGATTGACGGTGTGAAAAAGCCCTTGGGAATAGGTCGGACAGGCTCTACCATATCGGAAATAAGATTTGTGTTGGTTACAACTACCTCATAGGCCTCTTTCTCACCGAGATACGAGAACTCCTCAAGCATCTCCTCCGTTGTACGCAGGTACAGCTGACAGTCACGGTCAGCGTCCTTGAATTTCATGCCGGTAAGCAGTATTTTGCGGTATATCTCATCTTCCGGGTTGGCAAAGTGCGCGTCGCATGTTGCCACGACAGGCTTTCCAAGTCGTTTACCAAGTGCATAAATACGTCGGTTTATATCGCGCAACGCTTCATCGTCGCGCAGCTTTTCCTCCTCAATCAGGAACCGGTTGTTTGACACCGGCTGTATCTCAAGATAATCATAGAAATCTGCTATGCGTTCGATCTCAGACTCAGGCTTGTTGTCAAGTATCGCGGTGTAAAGCTCGCCTGCCTCGCAGGCAGAGCCTATTATCAGCCCCTCGCGGTATTTTTCAAGCACTGTTTTGGGAACGCGGGGGTTGCGGTGAAAATAGTTTAGATAGCTTTCGGAAACTATCTTGTACAGATTTTTAAGTCCAACTGCATTTTTGACCAGAATTATCTGATGGTAAGTCTTTAGCTTTTGCGGATCGGCATTTTCACTCATTTCACGCGTAAGATCGGCAAAGCTGCGTATATCCATACTACGCATTTTTTCTACCATACACAGAAAAATCTTGGCCAGGATCGCCGCATCGTCATAGGCGCGGTGGTGGTTAAAATCCTCAAGAGAAAAATATTTGGCAACAGTATCCAGCTTATGGTTTTTAAGCTCGGGATTGAGATAGCGCGACAGCGCGACCGTGTCGAGATACGCGTGGTCGAATTCTATTCCGTTTTTTTCACACACGTGACGTATAAATCCCATATCAAAGTCGGCATTGTGCGCAATGAGCATGCGTCCGCCGACAAAATCCAGAAAAGCCTGTACCGCATCACGCTGATTGGGCGCTCCGGCAACCATTTCATCTGTTATGCCTGTGAGCTTGGTTATATCCTCCGGAATGGGCATCCCGGGATCGGCATATGTGCCGAAGGTATCCTTTATCTCTCCGTTTGCCACACGAACGGCGCCGATTTCGGTTATACGGTCGTTCTGATTTGACAAGCCGGTGGTTTCAATATCGAATACCACAAATTCACCGTTAAAATCTGTTCCCTGTCCGTAAAGCGCACTTGCGGTATTGTTTACAAAATACGCCTCCATACCGTAGATAACCTTGATATCGCCACCCATTTTTTCGGCAGCGAGCATGGCTTCGGGATAGGCCTGAAGATTTCCGTGATCTGTTATGGCAATGGCGCTGTGCCCCCATTTTTTGGCGATCTTGATAACGTCAGGTGGCGCGATAAGTGCATCCATGGTAGACATCGTAGTGTGCAGATGAAGCTCCACTCGCTTTTGAGCAGCATTATCCTCGCGCTCGATACGCCGCACCCGCGCGGCATGTTTAAAACGGAACAATAATTCACCTGTTGGCTTGTTATCCTTGCGCGTTTCCTGACGGACTGATCCGTAAAGCGCCAGCGTAGCACCGTTGCCTGCAAAACCGCTTATTGTTTCGGCTTCATCAGGATCCGTGCCGAACATCTTTATATCAATTGATGAATTGCGGTCTGTCAGCGAAAACGACAGATTTATTTTTTCACCTGATCGTGTCGGCTCACTTTTAAAGTCAAACACGTCACCCACAATTACGATATTGTGCTGCGGCGTATTGATCTTTGCAATATGTACCGGCCGTATATCAAATTCATCGCCCCAGACGTACTCCGGAGAACTGAGGTCATACCGACAGCACCCCGAATCGTAAATCATGGGATCTGATGGCTGATCAGACGGCGTTTCGGGTGTGCTGAAAAGCGAGGTTACTCTGAGTGCCTTAGGCTCGTCCGGCTCTTGCTCTGTTTCATTAGAAGTATCTTTTTTGCCGTTTCGGTAATATCCGTTTTGCTCACTTCCACCACGGTCAGGTACATAATCCCGGCTTAGCTGTGAGAGAGTATTGTCGATTTCCTCGTATTCACGTAAGACCGCCTCCGAGTATCCCGTCATGGGGTCGGAGCATATGATCTCGGTCTTGACGCGGACGCCGAACTCGCTGAATATTATACCTTCAATGACCTGTGGGGTCTTGTAGTCGTTCACCAGATCGACACCGCTTTGCAGTGTATGCAGATCTACCGTCAGATATTTGCCGTCAAACTCATATGTATAGTCGGAAAAGAAGCCACGTGCCACCACTCCGGTGCGCTCGGCTTCAATGAGAATCTGAGGTATGTAATCGTAAGTCAGAAGCCCTGCAGGATATTTGGGAAGCAGCTTGACGTAGCTCATCTGATATGCGTCACAAAGCTCGGCCTCAATTGCGTACAGATCTGCTTTTGACACAGTTTCCGGAAACGCAACCTCTGCTTCGATAATTCTTCGCTCACGGTCATAACGTAGCTTGTTGCTACCGGACGATTGCAAAATTGCCTTGGCTTGTGCAGATGGTTGATATTTTGAAAAAATTTCAAGTATATGTTTAGACATTTTTATTTTGTGATATCCTTCAGCTCGTTTATCAGTGTCTCAATGATTTGTTCTTCAGGTATTTTTCCGCATATCTTACCATGGCGGAACAGCAACGCTTCCCCCTGGCCTCCGGCAATTCCGAAATCGGCTTCCCTGGCTTCCCCCGGACCGTTCACGGCGCACCCCATAATAGCGACCGTCACCGGTTTGCGGTCAAGTCCCAGCCGCGCGGCCTCTGCAGTGAATCGGTTGTACAGACTGATCAGATTGACCGACGTGCGTCCGCAGGTAGGACAACTCACCACGTTAAGCCCGCGCTGGCCCTCAATGTCAAGCGCTGTCAACAGTTCGTGAGCTGCGGAAATCTCGTTTACAGGGTCATCGGTCAGCGATACACGCAGAGTGTCGCCTATGCCGCGGCAAAGCAAAGCCCCTATTCCGGCCGAGCTTTTGATCAGCCCTGACCGTCCTGCACCGGCTTCGGTAACGCCGAGGTGTATGGGATAATCACAGCGTTCGGCAAGCATGACATTGGCATCAATCATTGTTTTGACGTCGGAGGACTTAATTGAAATTGCAATGTCGTTAAAATCGAATTTCTCTAACAACGACGTGTGATACAGTGCTGATTTACAGAGTGCCTCAGCGGTAGGAGCGCCGTATTCTGCAAGAATGTTTTTTTCAAGTGAGCCGCTGTTTACCCCTATGCGAATAGGTATACCCCGACTTGCGCACGCCCGGCAAACTTGATGTACACGGTCATCGTCGCCGATATTACCCGGATTTATGCGTATTTTATCAACACCGATATCGGCGCACAGCAGAGCCAGTTTGTAGTCAAAATGTATATCGGCGACGATCGGTATACCGACACCGCGCTCCTTGACATATGATATTGTTCGGGCGGCTTCTGCATCCGGTACGGTCACGCGGACAATATCGCAGCCGGCATTGACCAGCCTCATGATCTGACGATAAGCTGACTCGTGATCACCTGCCGGTGTATTGGTCATGGATTGAATGGAAATTTTCGCACTACCTCCGACTGCAACATTTCCTACATGAATTTTTCTTGTTATGCGTCTAATATCATTATATTTCATCTATTTTTAACCGCCATTTATCATATTGCGACCTATTTCATAAAAATTGTCCAGATGTCCTTGAAGGCAATGATCAGCATCAGCACAAAAAGAATAATGATGCCTACAAAATGAATATATCCTTCTATTTCTTTTTTAACCGGCTTGCCGCGGATCGCCTCTATAACAATGAATACCAGTCGTCCGCCGTCCAGTGCGGGAAGCGGCAGCAGATTTACAACTCCGAGATTCATTGCAATTACCGAACAAATGTAAAGCAGGTTGATCACGCCGGTTTGAGCGGCATCACCTATGACTTTGGTTATACCTACGGGACCCGATATAGCTTCCACGCCGTATCGTCCGCGTATCATATCAATAAGTGAATCCCATACCATGCGAACAGTAGACACCGATCGGACCCATGTATGCGTTAGTACGTTACCGACGGTTTTCCGTTCTCCGAGCGGTGAGAAATCAACATTCCCGAAGGTCGCGCCGCTTTCGGTAAATGTATGGAATACTACGTCTTCAAGCACGATTTTCTCCCCGCCGCGTATGACGGTAAGATCTATTGCCTTATAGCCCTGATTCATTATCTCATAGTAGCAGTCATATCCTGTATACACGCGGGAATTGCCGACTTTGATGATTTTGTCGTTGACCATGAGCTGTTGATTGCTCACAGCCCCTTCTGAAAATTCGCCGACAACATTTGTTGCAAGCAGTCCGCCCGTAGAGACCACCATGACAAACATGATGATCATACCAAGCAATAAATTCATGAAGGCACCGGCCACTATTATTGCCAGGCGTTTCAAAGCACTGGCCTTGCCGAAGGCATTTTCGGCCTCGCTTTCCTCGTCCTCGCCGACCATGCTGACAAATCCGCCTATAGGCAACAGCCGCAGTGAATAGCGTATACCGGATTTCTTTGATATGTGTGTAAACAGTTTCGGTCCCATGCCGATGGCAAACTCATTTATTCCGACTCCGCATGCACGTGCCGTGAGAAAATGTCCCAGCTCATGAATGAAAATCATGAAACCGAATATCAAAATGGCAAGTAAAATGTACAAAACAGTAGCTATGGTGCTCGCCCCCCTCTTTTCAGGTTAATGCTTTATTTGTAAGCTGACGTGCTATGCTGTCATAATGTAATATTTCATCAATATCACGTGAGCCGGTGTGTCCTGTGAGTTGCTCAAGTGTTGAATGAACCAACCGTGGTATATCGCCAAAGCCTATACGATGCTCAAGAAACGCTTCCACCGCCACTTCATTGGCAGCGTTGAGCACAGCCGGCATTGCGCCGCCTTCGCGCAGACAGTCATATGCCATACCGAGCAGCGGAAAGCTGTCAATGTCAGGCTCGGAAAAGTGCAGACTGTTCAAGGCCTCAGGCATAAGCCGCGGTATAACTGCCTCCGCCCGCTCAGGATAATTGACTGCATACTGCACACACAGCCTCATATCCGGAACAGACAGCTGTGCAATAATGCTGTTATCAGCATATTCAACCATTGAGTGGATTATACTTTCGCGGTGAACCACGACACGAATAGCATCTGCATCAACGCCGAACAGCCGTGCCGCCTCGATAACCTCAAAGCCTTTGTTCATGAGCGTGGCGCTGTCAATTGTAATTTTACGTCCCATTTTCCACGTGGGGTGGGCCAACGCCTGTTCAACGGTGATGTGCTCCAGCATATCCGCCGTCATACCGAAAAACGGGCCTCCGGAAGCTGTGAGCAACAGGCTTTTGGGAACATTACCGCCACGCCCCTCAAGGCACTGAAATATGGCGCAGTGCTCGCTGTCAACAGGCAGTATTTTTTTGCCTGTACGGCGCGCTTCGCTCATAATAATGTCGCCGGCCATGACCAGCGACTCCTTATTAGCCAGTGCCAGGCGGCTGTCTGTCCGCAGGACCTCAAGCGTTGGACGCAGACCTGCTGCGCCGGATACCGAGTTTACCGTAACATCTGCGGGGGCTTCGTTCAATGCTGTATGCAATCCTTCAAGCCCTGATAGCACTGTAATACCGGTGTCATGGAGTGCATTACTCAGAAGTGATGCGGCATACTTGTCATCAAGTACGCAAAAATCGGGGCGAAATTTGCGCGCCTGTTTTTCAATCGTGATATAATCCTTGCCGGCGGTCAGAACGCGAACTCTATGTCCCTCATGCAGGGCTACATCAAGAGCCTGCGTACCGACCGAGCCTGTACTGCCCAGCACTGAAATCGTTTTAGGTTTTGTCATATCAGAATCCTGTCTTATAGAACATGAAAAATGTTCAGAATTGCAAAAATCATAGTCATTACCGACGAAACCGCCAGCACTGAGTCAAATCTGTCGAGCACGCCGCCGTGCCCCGGAAACACCCGGCCAAAGTCTTTTATATCGTGCTGACGTTTTATGGCCGACATGGACAGATCGCCTATCTGTGATACTATCGACACAACAATGCCTGACAGCACAAGCCAGATCACGCCTATGTATTCAATTCCGATTATATAGGCATATCCCACAAATGCAGCCACACAGAATACAATACCGCCAATGCTTCCCTCCACGGTCTTTTTAGGACTGATATCCGGAATGAGCTTGTGCCGGCCGAACAGACGGCCGGTGAAATAGGCGAATGTATCGGTGATCCACGAACCGATAAAGACAAGCAGATAGATGTATTGATTATCAAAATCGCGCAAATACACTATGCCGCAAAAAGAAAACGTAATATACAAAGCTGATGCGAACACAGTTGCGGCATGAGTAAAATTAACTGTGTTACGGCTCATCACCACTACAGCCAGTATATAAATGAGCAGCAGTGCCATGACCAACAATGCCACATCGCGGTAATCAAGCGCTACATTGCCGCGCAGGTAACGTATGCAAAAAGGCATAACTGCTCCTGCCGGGTAAAACGGCAGAGTGAGAACAAGACTGCGATGTAGCCCAAGGCAACGGAACATTTCAAACATAGCGATGACGATCAGCAGCGCCATGGCCGCCGGAAAGATCACGGTGTCTGAAAACCACAGCACCGGAATGAGCAGTATTATTGCAACTATTGCTGTTATTATTCTTTGAAGCATCGAAATCAATTACTCCAGTCTGATATTCAGTTCAATGTTATATTCCGCCGAAATTGCGGTGACGTCTGCCGTATTCGGCTACGGCAGCATCAATATCCGCCGGTCCGAAGTCCGGCCAAAGTACGTCGGTGACGTAAAGTTCGGCATACGATGCCTGCCATAAAAGAAAGTTGGACAGGCGGTATTCTCCGGCCGTCCTCACTATCAGGTCGGGGTCAGGACATCCTGCTGTATAAAGCGCGTCGGACACATCATCTTCGGTTATATTCGTAATGCCGCGCTGTGCCAGCGTATTGAAGGCATGAACCAATTCTGCACGGCCTCCGTAGTTGAGTGCAATATTCAGCACTCTGTCGTGTCTGGCAGACATTTGCTCTATCTTAGAGATCTTATCACGCAGCCTGGCATCAATGTCAGACATATCGCCGATGAAGCGAACTGACAGGTTGTCCCTTCCCTTATTGCGGGCAAAATCGTCAAGATAAGTGTCAAGCAGCTTCATAATCGCCGACACCTCATGACGCGGCCGTTTCCAGTTTTCAGTTGAAAACGCATAAACCGTGACATACTGTAATCCGATATCGCGGCAATACGTTACCACGCGCCGGAATGCCTGCGCTCCTGCCTTGTGTCCGAATTCCCGTGGCTGCCCCTTGGCCTTTGCCCAGCGCCCGTTGCCGTCCATTATAAACGCTATGTGCTTGATGCCGTGCAGCTGATAAGTGTTTTTTTCGTCCATTATGACCTCGCCTTAAGTGTTAATTGAGCCGGCTCTGCTTTAAGTCAAAGCCGGCTCACATTGGTCAGATCTGCATTATTTCCTTAGCCTTTTTGTCTGAAATTGCGTCTATGTTTTTGATGTACTTGTCGGTTATATCCTGGATGTCCTTTTCCGCGGATTTTTGTTCATCCTCGGTCATGGTTCCGTCTTTTTTGTCCTTTTTGATGGCATCGTTTGCCTCACGGCGTATGTTCCGGATAGCGACCTTGGCTTCCTCACCGAGCTTCATAACCTGCTTGGCAAGCTCCTTGCGGCGTTCCTCCGTCGGCTGTGGGAATACAAGGCGAAGCACCGAGCCGTCGTTGTTGGGGGTAATGCCTACGTCTGAGGCAAGTATGGCTTTTTCCATTGCTTTGAGCGTAGTTTTATCGTAAGGAGAAATAACAATCGTTTTGGCATCAGACACGCGGATATCAGCCATTGTATTGAGTGGGGTCGGGGCACCGTAATATTCAAATGTAACCTTGGAGAGCACCATTGGATTTGCCTGGCCTGCCCTGATGACCGCAAGATTGGACTCGTGGGCAGTGATTGTTTTCTGCATTTTTTCTTCGTAGGGCTTTGTGTTGAATTTCATGGTCTTTGATCCTTTCTTTATGTTCTGTTTTGATCAATAGGTTTCGGTTCCGATTTGCTCTCCGTTAAGCACGCGGAGAATATTCTCCGGATCCTTAAGCTCAAAAGCGTAAGTGCGGATTGAGTTTGCCGCGCAGAAAGCAGTAGCCGTGAGGTCATATGCGACCAGCTTTTTGTCAAGTATTTCGCTGTAGGACAGCCTGCTGTACTTAACTGCGTCGCTGTATTTGCGGGGATCCTTGTCGTATATGCCGTCTATGTTCTTTGCCATAAGCACTATGTCAGCCTGAATTTCGGCGGCACGCAGTACTGCTCCTGTATCCGTTGAAAAATATGGATTACCTGTACCGCAGCCGAATATAACTATATATCCTTGCTCAAGGCGTTCTATGGCATGCTCATCAGAATAAAGCTCGGCAAACTGCGGCATGTCAACGGGTGTCATGACCGTAGCCTTTCCACCGGCGTTGATTACGGCGTCCTTAATTGCCAGCGCGTTTATAACCGTAGCCAGCATACCCATGTGATCCGCCAAGCAACGGTTCATGTTGCGCCCTTGCTTGGCGCCGCGCCAAATGTTGCCGGCCCCAACCACAACTGCCACCTGAACACCCTTATCGGTACAGACCTTAAGCGTGTTTGCGATTTTTTCAAGCATATCAAAATTGATGATACCGTCCTTGCCTTGCATTGCTTCGCCTGACAGCTTGACAAGAACGCGTTTATAAATAGGTTTATCCATACGGTGCCCCCTGTTGAGTCAATCACATATATTTTACAGCATTTTGCTCGATTTGTAAACCTTTTTGCACAAAAAAGTGCGAAAAAATATTGA
>URHI01000022.1 GCA_900547565.1 uncultured Eubacteriales bacterium
AAACCCGCCGTAAAAATCACAATGGCGCACAGCGCAAGCATCAGCGACAGAGCGCACAATTTATCATCAACGGAATAATTTTTCATAACAGGCTCCGACCAGGCTCCGCACCGCAACAGGCGGAGATTTTTCCAAAATAATTATATCATCAAGGCGTCAGTTTGTCAACAAAAAGCACTACATAATGTAGGTAAAAAACGCCTTAAATCATATATATTGATAAAAATATTATATGTGTATTGACTTCCAACGGCCGACATGATAAAATACTATATATTTGTTTTATAAAGGCAATTGAAGTATTCCCCGAAAGGATAGAAATTAATGATAACTCTGCATCAAAACGGAACATATCTTGTAAAGGGCGTCCCGACGTCCGACTGCGCCGTTCCGACCAACGAGGCACGCCAAGCAACCATCGCATATTCCCTGCTACAGTCACACAACCGCTCCGGCAATCCGGACAAGCTGCGCATCAGCTTTGATGCCATGGTGTCGCATGATATCACTTACGTCGGTATAATACAGACCGCACGGGCATCCGGAATGAAGGAGTTTCCCATTCCCTACGCACTGACCAACTGCCACAACTCGCTGTGCGCAGTCGGCGGCACCATAAACGAAGACGACCACGTTTTCGGACTGTCCGCCGCGCACAAATACGGCGGAATATACGTCCCCGCCAACCAAAGCGTCATACATTCGTACGCCCGGGAGGAATTGACGGGTTGCGGAAAAATGATACTCGGCTCAGACTCTCATACGCGTTACGGAGCGCTAGGTACAATGGGTGTCGGAGAGGGCGGTCCTGAGCTGGTTAAACAGCTGCTGCGCTCTACATACGACATAAATTACCCCGAAGTAGTTCTGGTATACCTTACCGGTAAGCCACGCCGCGGCGTCGGCCCGCATGATGCGGCCATAGCGCTGGTGAAGGCTGTTTTCGGTTCGGATTTTGTAAAAAACCGCGTACTTGAATTCACGGGGCCGGGGCTGTCTAACCTGCCTGCAGATTTCCGTAACGGGATCGACGTAATGACGACCGAAACAAAGTGCCTGTCCTCTATCTGGCAGACTGACAACACGATAAAGGAATATTACGCAATTCATGGCCGCCCCGACGACTATCGTGAGTTGAAGCCCGGCAACGTAGCGTATTATGACCGTTGGATAGAACTGGATCTTTCCGCGCTTGAGCCCATGATAGCGCTTCCGTTCCACCCGTCAAACGCTTACACCATCCGTGAATTTACAGAAAACGCAGCTGACATTCTCGCCGGTGTAGAAAAGAACGCTGCCGAGCTGTTCAACGGGCACAAGCTTGACCTGCTGTCAAAAATCCGTTCAGGCAAGGTATACGCCGATCAGGGCATTATCGCTGGCTGTGCCGGCGGAATGTTTGACAGCATAGATGAAGCGGCCGCAATTCTCGCTAACGGCGGAACGTCAAACGGCAGCTTTTCGCTGTCGGTCTATCCCACCAGTGTACCGGTATCGCTTGAGCTTACCCGAACCGGTGTCACGTCACAGCTGCTTGAAGCAGGCGCGGTAATCAAGCCGTCGTTCTGCGGCCCTTGCTTCGGCGCCGGTGATGTTCCCTCCAACAACGGCCTGTCCATTCGTCACACCACGCGCAACTTCCCCAACCGTGAAGGCTCCAAGCCGGGTGAGAACCAGCTGGCAGGTGTCGCACTTATGGATGCCCGCAGTATCGCCGCAACTGCACTTTGCGGAGGCGCAATCACGCCCGCAACCGATATTGACTACGAAGCACCGCATCACAAATATCACTTTGACCGCTCGCCGTACGAGCACAGAGTCTATTATGGCTTTGGCAAGGCTCAGCCCGATACCGCTCTTATACTCGGCCCCAATATCACAGACTGGCCGGAGCAGTACGAGCTGGGAGAAAACCTGCTGGTCGAACTGGCCGCCGTCATTCACGACCCGGTCACAACGACCGACGAGCTTATTCCGTCAGGCGAGTCATCGTCCTACCGCTCAAATCCCATACGCCTGTCCAAGCTGACGCTGTCACGCCGCGTTCCCGAATATGTCGGACGCGCCGAAGCGGCCAAGCAGCTTGAGGACGAGCGCCGCTCGGGTAAGACACCTCAAAAGCTGACCGATATACTCAACCGCGTGGGCAATGCCGATGAGTTGATCAACGTCACGCAGACAGGCTCCTGCATATACGCAAACTCTCCCGGCGACGGTTCGGCGCGCGAGCAGGCAGCATCATGTCAGAAGGTACTGGGAGGCCTTGCCAACATATGCCACGCATTTGCAACCAAGCGTTACCGTTCAAACTGCATCAACTGGGGAATACTTCCCTTCACACTGGCAGACGGCGTTAACTTTGACGGCCGGGAAGGAGATTATGTGTTTGTCCCCGGTGTGCGGAGCAAGCTGGCCTCAGGAGATGAGCAGTTTGACGCTGTTCTGCTGCGTGCCGACGGTACATCGAAAGCGCTTACGTTATACATAACCGGACTTACCGATGAGGAAAAAGCTATAATTCTTGACGGCTGCCTCATGAATCACTGCAAAAAGCAGATGGAGGAACAAAAATGAGTAAAATTCAGATGAAGACACCGCTTGTCGAAATGGACGGCGACGAAATGACGCGCATCATCTGGAAACAGATAAAGGATGAGCTGATCCTTCCGTTTGTTGACCTGAAAACGGAATATTACGACCTTTCACTGCCCAACCGCGATGCCACGGCCGATCGAATAACCGTAGAAGCGGCCAACGCCGCAAAAAAATACGGTGTTGCCGTCAAGTGTGCGACCATAACTCCCAATGCACAGCGCGTTGAGGAGTACAAGCTGCACGAAATGTGGAAAAGTCCCAATGCAACGATCCGTGCCGTACTTGACGGAACTGTATTCCGCGCACCGATCATTGTCAACAATATAAAGCCGGTCGTAAAGACATGGGAAGCACCTATCACCATAGCACGGCACGCATACGGCGATGTTTACCGTGCCAGTGAAATGCGTATTACTGACGGCGGCCGCGCTGAGCTTACTTTCACGGCGGCAGACGGCACCGTCACACGCCAACCGATATTCGACTTTGACGGTCAGGGAGTGCTTCAGGGCATGTACAACAAAGACTCGTCCATACGCGCCTTTGCTCACTCCTGCTTCAGATATGCCATCGCAACCCGGCAGGATCTGTGGTTCTCCACCAAGGACACGATATCCAAAAAATACGACCAGACCTTCAAACTGATTTTCGAGGAAATATACAACAACGACTACAGGGCAGAATTTGAACGGCTGGGAATAACCTATTTCTACACACTGATCGATGACGCGGTTGCCCGCGTTATACGTTCGCGCGGAGGATTTATCTGGGCACTGAAAAATTACGACGGCGATGTCATGAGTGACATGGTGTCAACCGCGTTCGGCTCGCTGGCAATGATGACCTCGGTCCTCGTCTCACCCGACGGCAACTTTGAATACGAGGCTGCACACGGCACCATTACGCGCCATTATTACCGTTATCTCAAGGGCGAGCAGCCTTCATCCAATCCCATGGCTACAATATTCGCTTGGACGGGGGCTTTGCGCAAGCGCGGTGAGCTTGACGCAACACCGGAGCTTTGCCGTTTTGCCGACACGCTTGAGCGTGCCTGCCTTGACACCATTGAGTCCGGCACAATGACCGGAGATCTTACCTCACTTGTCGTTCCCGGCAGCGCAGTCACGCCGGTCAATACAGTTGAATTTCTTGCAGCTGTACGTACAAAACTTGAAAATGCAATATAACCGCCAAAATGTGGCCTGCCTGATTTTCTCAGACAGGCCGCAAATATTTTATTCAAAAATGCCTACAATACGCCGGACGCAGGATATATAGCGAGCTTCCCGTGTCAGAATATTGTCATCTTCCAAGGCAGGCCGGCTGAAGCGATAGCACCAGGCAGGCGTATGCCGGACGAAGAACTCAATGTCCGCCATAACAAGCTCGTCCTCTACCCCCTGCTTTGCCCACTTATAAAGCGCAACTGCCGGATCGGTTGCGCGTTCAACACATTCCAGCGTGTTCGTAATGTCATGCGCAGCAAGGTAGTCCGCGCACTGCGAGGTGATGTATGAGTTGACCTCAAGTACCGACGCATCCGGAAACATAAGTACAAGCTCCCCATCCGCACGCTCCATGTCCGCCCGTGCACAAATAGCATCGGATTTGTCGTCAACCCCGCTGCATTCGGATATACAGCGGTCACAGTAGTAAAGCGACATCAAATGATCCATGCTCCTTATTCTGCACGCCCTCTGTGCAAATCCAAGCGCTTTCTGACTCTGATTTTGTCCCTGTGAAACAAGACGCAGATTGTCGTCCTTCAAGCCGCACCGTAACGGAAGCTGCATAGCGGCCGCCTCTGCCTCATGCCATTTTTCTCCCAATTGTCGCAGCGATGTAAATACAGCCGACAGAGACTCTGAATATAAATACAGGTATATCAGCAAAAGACGGCATAACCGGGTTGGTTACGCCGCCTTTTCTTCAAGCCATTATTACTCCGTTACTAACCGTCAGTCGATCTCAAACCCGTGCATAAATCCGGTCATATCCGCCGAACAAATGTCCCCGCCGATCACTTTGTTGTGATACACTATGACATTCGCCCACACTGTTCCGTTGTAATCGCCGTAGTTGGTTATTTCCATAGTGTAGCGCGTAGCCTTTTTGCGACGGTAACGGGACAGATCCAGTCCCTGCTGCTTCTGTATCTCGTTGTAATTGGTGAAAATCCGGTCAAATTCGGCGGGAATCGTCACCTCCTGTACCTCGATCGGCTCGCTCTTGACCTCCCAGCCAAACTGCGCCAGAAAATGTGCCACACCCTCGGCGTCCTTTACCTTGTCGTAACGTATGCTCTGTTGACCGGACGCCGCCGCACCGACTCCGGTATTGCCGCTGCTGTCAACGCCGCGGATTGCCGGCATAAATGCCAGCAGTGTTATAAGTGCCACCAGTGCCACGCATATGATACCTACAAACTTCAGTGTTCCCGCACGCACAGAATAAATGAACATATGTAAAAACCTCCCTGCGTATATCGCTTTCTGTAGCAATATATTCGCATGGGAGGTGCAATATAACCGTAAATTCAATAATTATCCGCCACATGATAGCGGTTGCGGTGCACCGCAACGCTCTGAACCACGCCGGTTAAAATATAAATTGCAAGCACGGACGAGCCGCCGTAGCTCATGTAAGGCAATGTAATGCCGACCACCGGCAGCATACCGAGACACATGCCGATATTTTCGACTGACTGCACCACTATCATACCGGCAAACCCGGCGCAGATATACGTTCCGCAGTCACCGCGGCTGAAGCGAGCCAGCCTGATAACACGCAATACAATAAACACCAGAAGTCCAACCACCACCAGCGCACCGACAAGCCCGAACTTTTCGCAGAACGTACCGTAAATAAAATCGGTGTGCGAGGCGGCATAGGTTTTGTAAACACTGCCACCGAACATGTCGCGGCCGAATATCCCACCGTTTGCCACCGATGACCGGCTTTTGATAGGCTGATATCCCTTTCCGAGCGGGTCGATGTCCGGATTGAAGCCAACGAGAATACGTTCTCTCTGATCATTCCGCAACAGCTTCCAGCCAAGCGGTGCGGCAAGTGCCGCAAGGCCGACACCGCCTGCGAAATACCAACCGCTGAGTCCGGCACAGAACAGCATGACCGCGCAAATTCCCACGTATACCAAGGCCACACCGAGGTCTCCCGAAAGCAATATCAGACCGATGTATCCGCCCGCATGAACCGCAAGCGTCAACAGCACCAGCGGACGGTTGATATGCTCCCGAACACGGTACAGATGATATGAAAACGTCAGAAGCAACGAAGCCTTTATGAATTCCGACGGCTGTATGCCGAACGGTATGAGAGGCAGATACAGCCAGCTTTTGTTTTCCCCCTCGCTGGTACCAAACACCAGTGTAACGACCAGCAAAAGCAATGACGCACCGTAAATAAATATGCCAAGCTTTTGCGCGATAACGCGGTAATCCACCGTTGCGATGAGCAGCATAAGCACAAAGCCCACACAGGTAGCACCCAACTGCATGACAATACGCTTGAGACCGAAGGTTGAATATCCTCCGATCAGCGTAACGATACCCGCCAGCGACAGCGCCGAAGTGGCTGCCAGCAGTGCAAAATCCATGCGTTTGATATTACTGACGGCCTCGGCGGCAACATCACGAAAACTTCTCATAGGCCACCTCCCCGCCTTAATATACAGGAGGTACAGTCCTCCTCAGGTGTATAACTGCTTCACCAAGCTCGATGCGATCAATACTGTCTGCCCCAGACCACCATATGCTTGGCAGGTTTGCCGCAGCATACACAGGTGTCTGCAATGTGTTCTTCCTCAAAGGGAATGCAGCGAGACTTGACGCCTCCGGTAATATCCTTCAGCTTGTCCTCGCAGGCCGAATCTCCGCACCACATAGCACGGATAAAGCCGGACTGTGTATCGGCGATATCCAAAAATTCCTCATAATTATGAGCGTCGTGAGTACGCTGGCGCAGGTTGTCAAGTGCCCTCTCGTACAGCTCGTCGTGAACGCGCTTGAGCGCGACCTCGACGGCCTCCTCAATATTATCAAGCGAAACAACTGTCTTTTCACGAGTCACACGGCTGACCAGCACGCAGGAGTTAGCCTCAATATCGCGTGGCCCCAGCTCAAGTCTGAGCGGAACGCCCTTCATCTCATACTGTGAGAACTTCCAACCGGTGGAGTTTTCACTGTCATCCAGCTTAACGCGGAACTTTTCCGCAAGCCGCTCGCGCAGTGCTCCGGCAGCTTCAAGCACACCGGGTTTATGCTGTGCGATAGGTATGATTGCCACCTGAATAGGCGCCACGCCGGGCGGCAGTATAAGACCGTTGTCATCGCCGTGTGTCATAATAATGGCCCCTATCATACGTGTGGAAACGCCCCACGAAGTCTGATGCGGGTATTTGATCTTGTTTTCACGGTCAGTATATGTGATGTCAAAAGCGCGTGCAAAGCCGTCGCCGAAGTAATGTGACGTACCGCCCTGAAGCGCAACGCCGTTGTGCATCATAGGCTCGATCGTATAGGTTTCCATTGCGCCCGCGAACTTTTCCTTCTCTGTCTTGCGGCCTACGACAGCAGGTATAGCCAGTGTCTCTCGATAAAAGTCCTCGTAGCACTTGAGCATGCGAAGCGTTTCCTCACGTGCCTCCTCCTCGCTCTCGTGCATGGTATGCCCTTCCTGCCACAGGAACTCAGAGGTGCGCAAAAACGGCCGCGTTGTCTTTTCCCAACGGACAACATTGCACCACTGGTTGTACAGCTTGGGCAGGTCGCGGTACGAGTGAATTATATTTTTATAATGCTCGCAGAACAGAGTCTCGGAAGTCGGACGAACGATAAGCCGCTCGGCCAGCTGCGTCTGTCCACCTACAGTGACAACTGCGCACTCGGGCGCGAAGCCTTCAACATGATCCTTCTCCTTCTGAAGCAGCGACTCGGGAATGAACATGGGCATATACACGTTTTCATGTCCCAGGCGTTTGAATCTCGCGTCCAGAACATGCTGTATATTTTCCCAGATGGCGTAACCGTACGGGCGTATGACCATGCACCCTTTGACGCCGGAATAGTCGGCCAGCTCGGCCTTTTTTACCACGTCGGTATACCATTGCGCAAAATCAACGTCCATGGACGTGATCTGCTCTACCATTTTTTTGTCCTGTGCCATATTTCACCTTTCATAGTCTGAGGCAGTGTATTACACCGCACCGGTGTTGCCGCAAACTCATATGCATAATGTAATGATATTTACTCATTCTAATAATAGTTTATTATATAGCATAATCGGCAGGTTGTCAAGGAGGAAAACACAAAATGGACGAAATGTATTATCCGGGACAGGTCATGGTGCTGTCAACACGGCTGGACCGGTTGGACAAGCCCGAGGCGGTCGCCCGGCTCGAACGTATGCTGACACACAACGCAGTGACTCCCGGTGCGGTTTTTACACTTAATCCGGAGATGCTGTATCGCAGTGCCATCGACCCGCAGGTCAACAGCCTGCTGAACTCCGGAGATCTCAACGTAGCGGACGGCATCGGTGCGGTATGGGCGGCCAGGCGGCTCGGCACGCCCCTTCCCGGACGTCTTCCCGGCATCGAGCTTGGTGAAAGCGCAATTATGCTGGCAGCCCGCTATAATGTTGGTGTTTACCTGCTCGGCGGCCGGCAGGAACCGCCCGTAGCACACATGGCAGCAGAGCTGCTGTCGGCGCGATTTCCCGGACTTACAGTCCGCGGCGCTCACCACGGATATTTTGATGCCGACGGTCCCGAAAATGACGCGGTTATCGATGAGATCAACGCCTCGGGCGCCGGACTGCTCATAGTCTGCCTCGGTTCTCCGCTGCAGGAACACTGGATCATAGTCAACCGACACAGGCTGACATCAGTTCGGGTTGCAATGGCGCTCGGCGGATCGGTAGACGTGTGGGCAGGGTGTGTGCGACGTGCCCCGCGCATTATACGCCGTGCCGGCTTTGAATGGCTGTGGCGTATCGCCTCCGATCCGTCGCGGCTACGCCGCGCGGCGGCGCTCCCGGCCTTTGTCATGATGACACTTAAAGAAGGGCGCCGGACACGAAAAAGGTTCCGTAAACGCCACAAACAAACCGGAACTCCGTGATTCCGTTGTGATTTTGCACACAAAGTTAAGCTTTATCGTTCAAATCATTTGCAAACTCACGATATTTTGATAAAATTTCAACAAAGCTATTGTATATTTGGTATTTCTGAGTTATAATATATATTTGGGTGGGAATGTTTTCCTCCCTGGAATGACAGAAAAATCAAATTTTTATAATACGGAGGATTTCCAAAATGTCTGTTAAAGTTGCAATCAACGGCTTTGGCCGTATCGGCCGTCTGGCTTTCCGTCAGATGTTCGACGCTGAGGGCTATGAAGTAGTCGCAATAAACGACCTCACCAGCCCCAAGATGCTTGCTCACCTGCTCAAATACGATACCGCGCAGGGTTCCTTCTGCGGCAGAATCGGCGAAGGTAAGCACACTGTTTCCGCTACCGAGGATTCCATCATCGTTGACGGCAAAGAGATCAAGATCTACGCTGAAAAGGACGCCAACAACTGCCCTTGGGGTAAGCTCGACGTCGATGTTGTTCTCGAGTGCACCGGTTTCTACACCTCCAAGGAAAAGTCCATGGCGCACATCAACGCCGGCGCCAAAAAGGTCGTTATTTCGGCTCCTGCCGGCAATGACCTCAAGACTATCGTCTTCAACGTCAACCACAACACTCTGACCACCGAGGATCAGATCATCTCCGCCGCTTCCTGCACCACCAACTGCCTCGCTCCCATGGCTCAGGCGCTCAATGCTTATGCTCCCATTCAGTCCGGTATCATGACGACCGTTCATGCTTACACCGGCGACCAGATGATACTTGACGGTCCCCAGAGAAAGGGTGACCTCCGCCGCTCCCGTGCAGGTGCTCAGAACATCGTTCCCAACTCCACCGGCGCTGCAAAGGCTATCGGCCTTGTTATCCCCGAGCTTAACGGCAAGCTGATCGGCTCCGCTCAGCGTGTTCCTACCCCCACCGGCTCCACCACCATTCTTGTGGCTGTTGTCAAGGGCAAGGACATCACCAAGGAAGGCATTAACGCCGCTATGAAGGCCGCTTCCAACGAGTCCTACGGCTATAACGAGGATGAGATCGTTTCCTCCGACGTCATCGGTATGCGCTATGGCTCGCTGTTCGATGCTACCCAGACCATGGTTGCAAAGATCGACGATGACACATATCAGGTTCAGGTCGTGTCCTGGTACGACAACGAGAACTCCTACACCAGCCAGATGGTCCGCACCATCAAGTACTTCGCAGAGCTGAAGTAATTCTTACAAACCGAATAAAGCAAGCCCGGCAGACGGTTTTTCCTTCTGCCGGGTGATTTTTATTTATTTAAGCTTGATCATACGAGGCAGCTTTTCGTATTCATCTTCACTGCCGAGATATACAAATTCCTGAGCCGTGGTAACGTCGTAGTGCCCACCGACACCGCTACGCACATTGTATATACGCGAAGCACGGTAGCCCTCGGCGGCAAGGTGTGTTTCCTCGTACTCCCAGTGCGTTCCTATGTGCACCGGGAAATACTCCCGACCGTCAGATGCGGGAACGCGGCAGTCAGTCAGGACCGCTTCGGAGCTGATGACATCACCCCACGTACAAACGTGACGAACGATTCCTACTCCGGGGGCGAACCAGAACTCCTTGCTGCCGCACCACATATAGGCGTATCGGTCACGGAAGTAATAGTCGCGTTCCATTCCATCAAGCTCAACATTGATCGTCAGCTTAAGACAATTGTCAAACGTACCGCACGGCACCGTGACACTACCGCCCTCGGTAACGGATATGTCTGCTACGGCATTGTCCTCAAGCTCCGGAACAGTCCGGCGCACCGTATACCCTGGCTTCCACTCATGATTCCAAAGACATCCCGCGAGCAAAGTCAGATATCGCATCGGCTTAAGCCCGAAAATTCTGTCCTCATAGCGGCCGCGCTTGCCGTACTGATACGGTCCGAAGCAATAGTTCTCACCTGTCTGATATACGTTTTCGTCACTGACAATAATACAGGTAGAGTGCACCGACGACGGACAGAAGCGGTAGCCGCGCTTGTAATAATCCGAGAATCGCGTCAGCGTGTCAATGCCCTCAAGTGCCGCATTGACAGCATCTGCCGACGAATTGACGCGCACCGCCGCGCGAAGCATTTTTATGGCTTCGTCTATGCGCCAGCGGTTGCACAGTGCTTCACATGCGATGACATAGCCGTCCGAGCCGATTTTGTCCGACATATCATCATCAAAAATTTCACGCCGCAGAGAGAGAAGATTTGTACCTGCGCATATTCCGATATTGCCCTCGGCATAGGTAACATGTCTTTCGATATGGTAGTATGCATAATCCGGCACTCCGCTACCCACAGTATATACCCAGCGGTTGCCCTCAGCCAACGGGAGCAGTCCGGAGCCTCCCTGAATACGGCAGTCAGACAGCAGATATTCTTCTGTAATTCCGTCCTGCTCGGAAAACAGCACACGAACAAGACCTATGCCGTTTTTGTACCATGTATCGAAGCTGTAAGGTATACCCTTGCGTCCGTCCACGACATCGCCACGGTAATGCACACAGCCGTCATAGTCTCCCGCCGGAACGCTGACCGCCTCGTCGCAGCTTACACAGGTGAACGTACTGCCATTCGCTGCTGTAAAGTGATCACCCGCTGACATTCCGGCATCGAACATAATGTAATCCACCCTTGACGCCCAGTAAAATAACGAAGCGAACTTCAAATCCCCGTGTTTACCGCGTGTGATGCCCGGTTGGGCCGTAAATACCAACCGTTGTCCGTTTTTAACCAATTGCTCTCCTACAGCTACTATTCCAGATTCAGGGAACGCGGCATGCTTGAGATTCAGGTCAATTGCCCGCACCGCGGCACGTGCCACAGCGTTCATAGCTCTATCCCTGTAAATAAGATGTCCTGCCAGCTCAAAATCCGCACGTGCGGCGTCAATGTCGTTATTTATCTTGGACCAACCGCGCCAGCATATCAGCTCACCGCGAACGCTGTCATAGTCAGGCGAGTCTTTGTATTTCTCAAGCTCCGGAAGCGCCGTATTCTCAATATACTTTAACTTAGACTCCCCGCTGAGTTTGCTGAAGTACATATCAAGCAGATCTCCCCTGATAAATGTCAGGTTGCCGCTGTCGTCTGCACACTCACGGGCCTGTTTTTTGAGTGCGTCATCGCCGTCGCCTCTTGCCGAAAGCAGCAGTGTATCTGTCATATAATACTGACGGCGCGTCGGATCCGGCAACTGACCGATAAGTGCTTCAATGTCCTTCAGCTGTGAATAATATGAAGGATCGTACGCTTTGTGTATCCTTTTGTAGTATAGCAGTTCGTTTATACGCTGACGTATTCTCTGTTCAAGTCCTGTGGTATCAATGTTTTTCATATTCATATCGCAAAGCTCCTTTCTGAGTTTCTGCCGTGCTTCAAACAGCCGGCGTTTTACCGTCCCCTCAGGCAATGACAGCCGTTGTGCAGTCTCCCTGACGCTGCAGTCGTCAAGGTAAAACAGCAACGCGACATCGCGCTGTCCCGGGGACAATCTGTTAAGAGCCGCCCTGACACGTCCGATATTCTCACATCGCTCAAAGTGCTCGTCCGGTTGCTGCCACATGTCCGACTTCACTACCTCGGCAAGCTCCGAGATATCCTCATCTGCCGCGTGACAGCGCACGCGCCAGCACCTGCGCCGTACCGTCGTGGTTAGCCACCCCCCGAACGCATCCGGATTGCTCAGCGAGCGAAGATGCAGAAAACAGTCACTGAAGGAATCCTCCACCGCCTCCTCGGCACGGTGGTGGTCACCGGTAATTGACAAGGCATAGCGGTACATTTGGCCGGAATAACGTGTCACCAGCTGTCCGTATGCCTCAATATCTCCTCCGAGAACCATGGCCACCAGTTCACCGTCAAGCATTTCTTCACCCCCTCTGCTATTAAAGAGCCGTCATGTACCGGAAAGGTTCGCCTCTGCGATAAAAAAAGCTCAGCGCTCCAAAGCCACTGAGCATTGTTTTTTAAACCAACGCCACTTCGCAATCGTTGGACTCGATACGCACGCGGCGTCCCTTCATGATCAAAAGGCACTGATAATCACCAACGCGGAAAGGTTCGGTCCTCTGACAGAATATGCCTACGTATCCCAGCGGAAACACATCTTCGTCAATGGCTATCTTAGCCCTCCCGAATATGTTACGGCAATATACCACATTATGTACCGCCTCACCTGAATTAATAGTCCATGTTTTTTTCATGCTGATGCTCCTGTCGTTTTTTCTTATGATACCACGTAATAGGACCGCTGTCAAGTCAAATGTGACATGCAAAACGGCTCCGCAAAAGCGGAGCCGTAAATATGCTGTTCAAAGAACGGCACGCAGGAAGCTCTTTGTGCGCTCGTTCTGCGGATTGTCAAACAGCTGAGCAGGTGTTCCCTCCTCGGTGATAACGCCGTCACTCATGAATATGATACGGTCGGATACCTCACGTGCAAATCCCATTTCATGCGTCACGATGACCATCGTCATGCCATCCTGCGCAAGCTTGCGCATAAGATCGAGCACCTCGCCCACCATTTCAGGATCAAGGGCGCTGGTAGGCTCATCGAACAGCATGACCTTCGGATTCATTGCCAGCGCACGGATTATAGCAATACGCTGTTTTTGGCCGCCGGACAGAGTCGACGGATAGACGTCGGCTTTTTCCTCCAGACCTATACGCCGCAATAAGTCCATAGCACGGTCATACGCCTGTTGCTTTATCTGCTTTTTGACCGCCGACGGCGCAAAAAGTCCGCCCGCCTTTTTGGTGTTGATGTACACCGGCGCCAGCATTATGTTCTGCAATACCGTTTTATTGTTGAACAGATTGAACTGCTGGAACACCATTCCCATATGCTGACGGTGCTTATTGATATCGACATGCATATCTGCGATATCCTCACCGTCAAATATTATGGAACCGGAGGTCGGATCCTCAAGGCAGTTAAGGCAGCGCAGAAATGTACTTTTTCCGCTTCCTGAAGGGCCAATGACGGCAACCTTCTCACCGTCCTTGATAGAGGTGGTGATACCGCGGAGCACCTCCAGCTTTCCGAATGTTTTGTGGAGATCAATTACGTCTATCAACCTTGCGCAACCTCCTCTCCATAAGCTTGATGAGCCCTGTTATCATCATGACCAGCACCAGATATATCAGTGCCAGCATTAAATATGGAATAATATAGCTGTAGTTTGAATCGCCTATCTGACGGAACGCCTTGGTCAGATCGACCACGGCAATAAAGCTGACCACCGACGTTTCCTTTATCAGCGTGATAAACTCGTTGCCGATTGTCGGCAATATGTTCTTTATGGCCTGAGGTACAATGATCTTGAGCATCGACACCCAGTAGCCGAGTCCCAGTGCGCGTGCGGCCTCGAGCTGTCCGACATCGACAGACTGTATACCGCTCCGCATTATCTCGGACACATAGGCACCGCTGTTCATACCGAACACGACTATGGCCACTGCCAGCTTGTCAAGCTGCAGATTGAGCGCCGGAAGCAAAACGAACCAACCGATCAACAGTTGCACCACCATAGGGGTGCCTCTGAAAATCCCCACATAAATATCACAAATTGCGGACATGAAACGCGGCAACCAATGATATTTGGGTATCACCTTTATCATGGCTATAATTGTTCCGATAACAATACCGATAAGCAGACCGAAGACCGCAATCTCCAAAGTAGCTACCAGGCCGTCGAGTGCGACCTGGTAGCCTTTGGCTGTGATGAATTTATTGAAGAATAATTCCCATTCTACCTTGCTCATTATTACTTAAGCGCAGCCAGCTTTGCAAGCACTTCATCAGCGCTCTTGCAGCTGTCAAAGGTGGTGTCGTTCTTCATGGTAAGAATGACCTGATATGAACCTTCCTCGTAAGGAGTGGAGAAGTTGATGATTTTGGAGCGTGCAGGAGTAATCGTAAGACCGGAGATGGCAACATCAACACCGTTCTTACCGATGGAAGTAACGACAGACTCAAACGCCATGTCGGAAATGACCAATTCCATACCCAGCTCGTCGGCAATCATCTTGGCAAGCTCCATATCGATACCGGCATATTCGTTGCCGACTGCGAACTCGTAGGGGGCAAACGCAGCGTTGGTGGCAACTACCAGCTGATCCTTACTTGCATCATATGTCCCTGCGGGAATGGTAGTACCCGACCAGGTTGCGGCGTTGTCGTCGGTGACATTTGCATATTTGTCATACAGTGCGGCGATCTCGCTTTTCTTGGAAGCAAGCACGTCATTGATCTTGGTCAGCAACTCAGGCTGATTCTTGTCAACACCGATACCAAAGTCCTCTTTGGTAAGAGCATAATCAATGAGCTTGATATCAGAGTTGGTAGCGACCAGGCTCTTGCCGACAGCAGCATCGATAACAACGTATTTGACGTTGCCGTTCTTCATGTCAGCGACAGCCAGACCTGCATTGTCGTATGACTGAGTGGAAACATTGGCATAGCCCTCAAAGCCGACATCGGCGTCACCCTTGAGAAACAATTCACCGGTGGTTCCGGCCTGAACACCGATCATTACCTTTTTATCGGATGAGCAAGAAGCAAACATTGCACAGCCTGCCAGCATAAGCAGGGCAAGAACAAGACTTACGATTTTTTTCATTGTGTGAATCTCCTTGATTGGATAAATTTGATGCCTTATTATAACTCTGTCTTTAACCTTTGTCAAGAGGGTTTATGAATATTTTTTCGGATTAGTTCAATATTTTTTCACTTTTTCGCAAGCTTTTCAGCCAAATATGCACCAGTGAATGAATATTTGCACGATGAGACATCTTCCGGAGTACCTTGCGTAACGATTGTGCCGCCTCCGTCTCCGCCCTCGGGGCCGAGATCTATGATGTAGTCTGCACATTTTATGACATCAAGATTGTGCTCTATGACCAGCAGTGTGTTTCCGGCATCGGTCAGCCGTTGCAATATGTCAAGCAGACGCTTGACATCGTCGCTGTGCAAGCCGGTGGTCGGCTCATCCAGTACGTACATTGTTCGTCCTGTGTCACGCTTAGCCAGCTCAGTCGCCAGTTTGACACGCTGTGCCTCGCCTCCGGACAGCGTAGTCGCCGGCTGACCGATTTTGATATATCCGAGTCCTACATCATACAGCGTTTGCAGCTTGCGGCGTATCTTGGGAAGTCCGTCAAAAAACGCAACTCCCTCCTCCACCGTCATGTCAAGCACCTCGGCGATGTTCTTGCCTTTGTAACGGACCTCAAGCGTGTCATGATTATAGCGTTTGCCGTGGCAGACATCGCAGGTAACATAGACATCAGGCAGAAAATGCATCTCAATCTTTTTAACTCCGTCGCCCTCACAGGCTTCGCAACGACCGCCCTTTACATTAAATGAAAAGCGTCCTGAGCTGTAGCCGCGCGCTTTGGAGTCCTGCGTCTGGGCAAACAGGTCGCGTATATCTGTGAAAAGTCCGGTATATGTGGCCGGATTTGAGCGCGGGTTACGCCCTATCGGACTCTGGTCAATGCAAATGATCTTGTCAAGATGCTCAAGTCCGTCAATACGCTTATATTTTCCGGGACTGGTGTAGGCATGGTTGAGCTTAGCAGCCAGCACAGGATAAATTATACCGTTCACCAGCGACGATTTACCCGACCCGGACACGCCCGTCACGCAAACAAACTCACCGAGCGGAATCTTTACATCAATATTTTTTAGATTATTCTGTGCCGCGCCGTAGATCTCAAGATAATAGCCGTTTCCCGGACGCCGTTTTTCGGGCACCTTAATGCTCTTTCGCCCTGACAGATACGCACTTGTTACGGAATCCTTGTTTTTCTTCACCTCGTCCGGTGTTCCCGCCGCCACTACACGGCCGCCGTGAATTCCGGCTCCCGGTCCTATATCAATAATATAGTCGGAGTTTTCCATGGTTTCCTCGTCATGCTCCGCCACAATAACGGTATTGCCGAGGTCACGCAACCGCTTCAGCGTATCAATCAGCTTGCCGTTATCACGCTGATGCAGGCCTATACTCGGCTCGTCCAGTATATACATGACGCCGACCAGCGATGAGCCTATCTGCGTTGCAAGCCGTATTCGCTGTGCCTCTCCTCCCGACAGTGACCCGGCCTTACGTGTCAATGTCAGATAGTTTAGCCCCACACTTTGCAGAAAACCAAGACGCGCCCTGATCTCCTTGAGAATGTCCCGCGCGATCAACGCCTCATTATTGCTCAGCTTCAGATTGTCGAAGAAGTCGAGCGCCGACGTAACCGACAGCGAGCACAGCTCATGAATATTGAGTCCACCGACCGTCACCGCCAGCATAGTGTCGTTCAATCTGCGTCCCCCGCAGCGCGGGCATGGGGCTTCCTCCACAAACTGCTCGTAATAATCGGCCGCACCGCCCATTGCAAGCCGGTTTTCCATCATCTTTATAACGCCTTCGAATTTTACGTCCTGAATATGCTCTTCGCCTGAAAAATACCGTTTGATATGATACAGCCGATCACCCGTGCCGTAAAGCAAGGCATGCATGGCATCTTCCGAAAACTGCTCGAGCGGCATGTCCAGAGTAAAACCCACCGCCTGTCCGACCGCCGTGAACAGCGGACCGTTCCAGCTTTTCTCCTCCAGCGTTTTAAAGCCGTTGACGGCAATTCCGCCGCGGCTGAGCGACAGTGAACGGTCAGGCATGATTTTGGCAAGTGAAATCACCCGCATGTCTCCGAGTCCCGCACAATCCGGGCAGGCGCCGACCGGATTGTTGAACGAAAACATACGCGGCTCAAGCTCACCGAACGAAATGTTGTGTTCCTCACAGGCATAGCTCTGAGAGAACTCCAGCTCACGCGGCTCACCCTGCCGCGGCACCGTAACGATTATCAGGTGTCCGTCGGCCAGCGACAGCGCTGTCTCAACCGAATCGCCCAGCCGTGAACGTATATCATCGCGCATGACCAATCGGTCCACTACGATCTCAATTTTATGCTTTTTGTTTTTGTCAAGCTGAATTGTTTCGGACAGCTCGTACATACTGCCGTCCACACGTACACGGACATATCCGCTCTTTTTGGCATCGGTAAACACCTTTTCATACGTTCCCTTTCGGTCGCGCACAACCGGTGCCAGCACAATAAAGCGCTCTCCCCCCGGAAGCTCCATTATCCGGTCGATTATCTGGTCTGTCGACTGTCGGCGTATCTCCTTACCGCAGACCGGACAGTGCGGAACACCGACCCGCGCATAAAGCAACCGCAGATAGTCATAAATTTCGGTTACGGTTCCAACAGTAGAGCGCGGGTTGCGCGATGTGGTTTTCTGGTCAATGGAAATCGAGGGCGACAGTCCTTCGATCGAGTCAACATCAGGCTTGTCCATTTGTCCGAGAAACATTCTTGCATATGACGACAGCGACTCAACAAAACGCCGGTGTCCCTCGGCGTAAAGCGTATCAAAAGCCAGCGACGATTTTCCCGAGCCGGAAAGCCCCGAAAGAATCACCAGCTTATTGCGCGGTATCGTGATGTCTATATTTTTTAAATTGTGAACTCTTGCACCTTTGATAATAATATTCTCTGCCATTCTTGCGCCTCAGCTACGTGGTTTGAAAAATTGATAAAGATTACAGGGTATCATGCCGTTGTACAGCTTGCGCACCTTGTCCGCGCGACGTCCGTACAGCCGTTCAAAGTTCTCGGACGCAGACAAAATGTATATCTGCCACATTCCGAAATTGCGGAAGCAACGCCCGATCTCGCGGTACAGCTGTTCCGCCTGACTTATCTCGAGCATACGCTCGCCGTACGGCGGATTGCATACAATGCTTCCGCGCCTGTCGGGCTTACGGATCTTAGTCGCGTCGGCGGCAAAAATGTTGATATTTTTAACCACCCCCGCCCGTGACGCATTTGCCTGTGTCAACCGGAGCATATCGGGATCAATGTCGGATGCCCACACCTCATAGTCAGGCGCAGCCGGAACTGCTTCCCGTGCCAACTGCCGTGCCGTGCTCCACGCCTCGGCACCGAGTATATCAAACTCCTCGCCCGCAAAACGGCGCCCAAGCCCCGGAGCCTTGCCGGTCATTATCATAGCGGCCTCAATGGCTATTGTACCCGAGCCGCAGAACGGATCCCACAACAGCACATCGGGACGCGGCCGCGAGGTCAATACCAGCGCCGCCGCCAGAGTTTCGCGCAAAGGTGCAGCACCTGCCTCCGGTCGGTAGCCGCGCTTGTGAAGTGCGATACCCGAGGTATCTATCATAAGCGAGGCAGTGTCCTTGAAAATAAAAAACTCAACCTGATATTTTTTACCTGTTTCCTCAAACCAACTGACCCCGTATTTGTCCGACAATCGCCTGACGATAGCTTTTTTGACTATTTTCTGACAGTCCGGCACAGAAAACAACGTGCTTTTGATAGCATGTCCCTTAACCGGAAAGCAATCGCGGATTCCGATAAATTGCTCCCACGGCAGCGCCCGTGTTGCCTCGAACAGCTGGTCAAACGTCTTGGCTTCAAAGCTGCCCAGACGTATATATACACGCTCTGCCGTGCGCAGATTTATGTTTGCGCGGGCGATGTCAATTTCGTTGCCGACAAAGCTGACGCGCCCGTCCATTGTGTCAGTGCGGCGAAGCCCCAGCGCATCTATCTCAGCTCCCAACAGCTTTTCAAGGCCGAAAAGGCAGGTAGCCACTAATTGAAATACAGCCATTATATCACTCCTGAATAATACTAAGCCATGTTCCGGCAGATATTTTGCCCGCGTAACTCATTGCGGACTGCTCGAATGCAGTACGTTTCTGCGTCACACTGTATATCTTGCTCTTTCACCACCAATGAACTTGGGGCGTGTCCGTGCAGCCACGAGGTTTGCCTCGCCAATCTGCTTCACTGCCAGCCGCACCGGTACTGCTACGTCCCGCAGATGCATACCGATAAGCGTGTCACCTATGTCAAGCCCGGCGTGAGCTTTGATATGCTCTACCGCCACAGGTTCCTTAAACTCGGCATATGCGGTTGTTGCAAATGAGCCGCCTGCATGCTGCCAAGGCACCACACTGACTATTTCATATCCATACTTTTCCGCGCACTCGCGCTCGATTATCAGCGCACGGTTCAGGTGCTCACAGCACTGAGCCGCAAGATATATTCCGTGCTCACGGCAAGCGGAGTACAGCATTTCAAAAACGCACTGCGCCGCCTCAAGTGAAGAATCCTTTCCTATATGTCCTCCGACTATTTCGGACGAAGAGCAACCGACCACAAG
>URHI01000023.1 GCA_900547565.1 uncultured Eubacteriales bacterium
CCGGTTCTTTGCCTGCTCTTTGCCTCCGATACATCGGCTGCACTGATGGCGGCACCGCTGTTGTCGATTCTGGCACTTTCCATTGTTCCGGCCTGCCTTATAACCGCCACAAATGCAATTCTTCAAGCGCAGGGACGGGCAGAGAGCACGATCGTTTCAATGCTGTGCGGCACGGCAGTAAAGCTCGCAAGCGAACTTATACTTGTTCGCCGTCCAGATGTCAATATTTTCGGCGCGCCGCTCAGCACGCTGCTGTGTGATATAGTAGTGGTTGCCGTAAATATTTATATGATCGTCAGATGCTCGCAGGCTCCGCGCGGATTCTGGCGTCCGATAATAACTATGGGTATATGTGCTGTCGGAGCGGTCGGAGGTGCCGGTATTGTGTGGTTTCTGACGCCGCTTGGACATATGGCGGACTCGGCAGTAATACCAGCTGTTGTGATTGCAGCGGCTGTTTATGCCGTGCTGATGCTGGTATGCAGGGTCATAAGGCCGGAGGAATTATTACGAAAGGGAAGTAAAAACGATGGAGAGACAACAGAAAATAGACTATCTTCTTAGCCGTGAACACTACAGCATTGATGATCTGAATATGATAGTAGACATACTTCGCAGTCCCGGAGGATGTCCGTGGGACCGCGAGCAGACGCATAAAAGTATTCGTCAGGGGTTTATTGAAGAAACCTACGAAGTGATCGAGGCTATCGATCGTGACGATGCCGTGCTTATGTGCGAGGAGCTGGGAGATGTGTTGCTCCAGGTATCATTTCACGCGGACATTGAGCGCGTGAACGGAAGGTTCACGTTTGATGACGTTACCGACGGAATATGTCGCAAGCTGATACACCGTCACCCGCATGTGTTCGGAAATGTGCATGCCGATACTACAGATGCGGTGCTTGCAAACTGGGATAAGATCAAGAATGACGAAAAAAGCCGCCGCACGGTAACGGAACGGTTGAAAGCCATACCGCCCATGTTGCCCGCGCTTATTCGGGCTGAGAAGGTAGGCAGCAAGGCGTCCTGCTTTGATTTTACAGACGCTGACGCGGTTATGGATAAGCTACAAGAGGAGCTTGACGAGGTAGGAGAGGCTGTGGAGACCGGTGACAGAGAGGCTATACAGGAAGAGATCGGCGACCTGCTACTGACTGTCACGAGTCTTGCACGTAAGTTGGACATACAGCCGGAGCAGGCACTGCAACAGGCCACGGATAAATTCATTGAACGATTTTCAATAGTGGAAAGTGCAGTTACAGCTCAACATCGTGACATAAATAATGTTGATGCACATGAGTTGGATGAAATTTGGGAAAAAATTAAGCATAATTAATAAAAAATATTATAAAAACTATTGAAATAACAGTAAAATAATGATATAATGTTTATAACCAAAATATTTTGAGAGGTAAAAATATGAACAAAGCTCAACTTATTAATGAAGTCGCAGCTCTGGGCAGTATTAAAAAGAAGGACGCCGCAGTCGCTGTTGACGCAACTATCGAAGCCATTGTTAAGGCTTTGGAAGCCGGCGAAAAGGTCCAGCTTTCTGGATTTGGCACTTTTGAAGTGAAAAAGCGCGGCGAGCGTACCGGCCGTAATCCCAAAACAGGCGAGACGGTTGTCATTCCGGCAACGCAGTACCCTGTATTCACCTCCAGCAAGGCATTGAAAAAGTCTTTCAACTGAATATGCGTCTTGACAAATTCCTTAAGGTTTCGAGGATAATCAAGCGACGCACGGTTGCCAACGATGCCTGCGACACAGAGCATGTCAGCGTTAACGGCAAGCGTGCAAAGGCATCATATGACGTTAAGGAGAATGACATTATTGAGATAACCTTTGGCCAGAGAACTCTCAAAGTACGTGTTCTGAACGTCAGGGATTATTCCCCAAAAGCCGACGCCGCCTCTCTTTATGAGGTAATCGAATAATCCGGACAGCTTCCGCATATGCTTTAATATCAGTCATATGCGGAGGTTTGTTTATGAACAATGACAAAACTAAGGCGCCGTTGCCGGACCATCATTTGCAGCTGAATGCACGTGCACACGCGGATATTTCAGGCGTGCGTCAGGTTATCAGCTTTGATGAAAACGGAGTTCAGCTTATAACGGAATGCGGAGAGCTGACGCTTGAGGGTAGTGATCTTAAGGTCGGCACACTGGATACACAGCGTGGAGTCGTTTCGGTAGACGGCCGATTGACCGGAATATATTATACCGATGACGCACCGCGTCGCCGCCGCGGACTGTTCGGAAGGAGTCGCGACTGATGCATCTTGACCCCTGGGCATTGGCACGTATGACGTGGCTGTCGGTGCTGACAGGTGTTGGACTGAGCCTGTTTTTGGAGGCGTTGCGTTTTTTGTGGTGCCTGTTTGGTGCGGATTGCGGCAGATGTGATATGTCTTGCTCTGACGATAAGTCAAAAATATCTTCTGACGTCAGCCGAACGAGCGCGGTGACACGCAGTGAAAAAGCATGTGCGCAGCAAAAGATATCATGTACTGTAAACGGTGGTCGCAGAAACACGGCTGGTGGCGAGGCGGTGGCGCTGTTTTTTCGCGATATATTGTTTTTTACAGTGTCGGGTGTAGTGTTTGCCGTCTTTGTATACTGTACAAATAATGGGAGGCTACGATTTGCCGCGGTAGCCGGACTGCTCACCGGATTTTTCATAAGTTATGCAACATTAGGCAGGCTGGTTCGTCGTGTCAGCGGAGCAATATGCCGTTTTATAAGAGCATTTATACGGACGCTGTTGCGTCCGGCTGTGTGGGTCATACGCGGAGCGGTAAGGCTTGCACACCATTGCAAACAAAAAATGAGTGCCGCAAAGCCAGGCGGCACAGAGAGGAGCAACAAAAGTGTCGGAAGTAGCAATGACATCTGTCGGAGCGGACATGGGGGCTGGAGCTACAAAGTCCGCCGGCGAAGAAACAGTAAAAGTAAGACCGGAAAACACGAGGGATGCAGCGCCCAAACTCAGGCGCATTAACAGAATAGCAGTGTGGAGCGTGATTATACTTGTGGCACTGCTGGCGCTGGGGATTTTTGTGGGGAGTATAATGGAGTATAACAGCCTGCAAAAGGAGCGTCAGAGTCTGGAGCGGGAAATCGAATTGGCCGAGCAGAATATTGCCCGCTATCAGCACGATATTGATGCTCCCATTGACGATGAGTATATCGAACGCGTGGCCAAGGATAAGCTTAATCTCATAAATCCGGACGAGATAATTGTCCACAGCGATAATTGAGCGTGGAGTAAAATCAACTTTGCAATACATAATGCAGCGCACAGCCCTTCGATAAAAGAGACTGTGCGCTGTGTTTTATTTTGTAGGGTTGTCCAGCTTTTTCTCAAAACGCAGCATTATATCACGCATTTCAGTGAGCACGTCGGCTTGAATGGCCACATCTTCTATAAAGCTTTTGCGTATCTGCTCTTGACGCATTGCTTCGGCAGCCGCCGTAGCCTCAGCCTCGGCTTTTTTCTTCTTCTCTAATTCTTTTGCGTGCTCTTCCGCGGCCGCCTTCTCACGATTGCGGAAGGTTTCTTTGAATTTCATGAACACCTTGAGCACAACATATATTGTCAGTGCAATGACGAAAAAGTCAATTGCCGTCTGCAGAAACGCTCCGTATGTCACGGCGACCTCGGCTACCGCTTCAATCCCGGCCTCCTCGTTCGCTTCAACTGCCGGGCGCAGTACCCACTTTAGGTCGGCAAGACCGCCTGCCGGCAACAGCATACTGGTCAGCGGAGTTATGATGCATGATACCAGACTGCTGACAATTTTATTGAATGCTGTACCTATTACAACTGCAATTGCAAGGTCGACTATGTTTCCCTTGACGGCAAATTTTTTAAAATCTGTCCAAAATGCGCGCGATTTTTTCTCTACCTGTTCGCCGAACTCTTTGGTTGCATCGATAACATTGTCTATTTTATCTTTTTTCTTTTTCATACTGCCTCTCCTGATAAATTATTTATTAAATACTAACACATTAAGTAGCACTTGTCAATCATTTTGACCGATTTGAAGCACAATAAAACCGCCCGACTTTATGGCGGACGGCTTTATTAACGATTAAATCATGCTTTCTGAAGTGCATTTCTGCATCTCGTATTCGGAAGCATGTGTGTCGTGCCCATGCTTTTTTATAAACAGTATAAACAGCACTACGGCAGCTATACAGCATATGATATCCGCCGCTGGAGTAGCGCATACAATGCCGTAAATTGGGTAAAAGGCGTTGAATATAAACATGAGTGGAATGTCAAGAATTCCTTTGCGCATCAAGGCAAGTATAAGGGATTTTGCCATGTGTCCGGTTGCCTGGAAGAAGGAAATAACAGTGTATGCCCATGCTGAGAAAGGTGCACCGACGCACATTATTTTCAGAAAGACGGAACCGTAGTTGTGTGATTCGGCACCTTCTTTTATGAACAGGTCTATAAGCTCACCGGAGAACACAAATGAAACCACCATACATGCAGACGAAATGATTATTGATATCATGGCCGACAAATACACGGTGTGTCGCATACGACGACGATTACCCGAAGCAAAATTGTAGCCGATGAGCGGAAGTACACCCTGCGCCATTCCTCGAACCACGCAATGTGCAAGCATATTGACCTTTTTGGCAACTCCTATCCCGGCCTGAGCCGCGGTGCCGAATGTACTCATAAGATTGTCAAGCACGGCATAGGATATATTCTCGCACAGTGTCATGAGACAGGCGGGAATGCCTATACTAATGATGTCAAGCGGAATTTTATCCCGGAACATGGCCTTGTCTGGTTTTGGAGAAAGAATCATGTTCTTTTTGTTGATAATTATAAATATTATAAAGTAAATCAGCGCTCCGCAGTTGGAAAGCATTGTGGCAAGCGCGGCGCCGAGGATTTCGTTGCCCGGTTTGAGAATCACGAACATAAACAGTGGGTCGAATACTATATTAAGCAGACCGCCGATGATAATTCCGAGGCTGGCCTGCATTGACCGTCCCTCGGCTCGTATAAGGTGGGAGAGCAGGGTATTAAGTGCCGTTACGCTTCCACCGCACACTACTACTACCAGCATGTACTGGCAGGAGTAACTGTGTACATCGGCCGCCGAGCCGCCAAGCAAGTTGACAAATCCGTCCATGAATATGTAAACCCCGAGCGAATATAACATTGACACGACAACACAACCCCATATTGCAAATGCTGACGCCAGCTTTGCCTCTTTTGTACGTTTGGCTCCGAGCAGACGTGATATAACGCTGGCCCCTCCGACGCCGAACAGGTTTGAAATGGCTGACAGAAACATGAACGCCGGCATACATACAGTGACGGCGGTTATCATGGCGTCGCTTTTGGTCAGACCTACAAAAAATGTGTCGGCCATGTTGTAAATGACGAGTATAATCTGTCCCATGATTGACGGCAGAGCGAGGTTTATTATTGCCTTGATAACGGGACTTTCTTCAAACAAATACTTTTCTCTCTCGCGTGATCTCATATTTAATTAAATCTCTCCTTGTTTCTGTCCGAAGCCGAATTTTTTAGTGCCAGGGCTGGTGTGTTGTAATAATTTTGAATGGTTCTGACTATTTCCTGCATGTCATCATCTGGGCGGTAGAGTACTCGGACGCTTCTGCTCATGTTAATGCCTTCAAGATTGACGACAGCAACATCTTTGCGGTTGACATAATCAAGGCAGGCATTGTTTGACAGAACAGAAATGCCGTAGCCACATCTGACAAGACGTATGATAGTGTCTATGCTGTCAACCTCCATTATAACGTTCAACTTATCAATCGGTACTCCGGCGCTTTTCAGGCTGGATTCAAAAAGAACCCGCGTGCCTGATTTTTGAGGCTTAAGTATCAGCTTTTCAGAAAGCAGCTGGGATATGGTAATGATGCCATTCTTCTCCCACTTGCTTCCTGGCTGTACCGCCACGGTAAGGTGGTCGGTGTCTATCATGACATTGCCGAAGCTATTGGTATCGCATTGCCCTTCAATGACGGCAATGTCGATTTCGTAGTTTTTCAGCTTGTCGCACAGCTCTTACGATGTGCCGGACGTCACCTTGAGCTGGATCGGTAATCTGGAGCCGGTGAGTGCTGACAGCACGCCGGTCAAGGCATAGTTCTCGGCGCTCGGCGTAATGCCCACGCACAGCCGCTCAAGGTGGCGGTGAGACAAATCTATGCCGTCCGATATTTGCTTGCATACCGCCTGAATTTTTTGTATGCTGCCCACTACAAGCTCACATTCTGCGGTAGGGGTAAGACGGTTTTTGTTTCTTATAAATAATGTAGTGCCAAGTTCCCGCTCGACTGAATGTATTTGTTGTGAAACGGCCGAGGGAGTTAGAGAAAGATTTCGGGCGGCTGCTGTATAGCTGCCGAAGCGATAGACTACGAGAAGCGAGTCATATCGCTGATCATATCGAATATTATCAAGCATTTTTGTTCTCCGGGGGTGAATCTTTGCTGTGTTCAGAGGTAAGAGGATTGTCGGTATTTTTGTTTTCAGACGAATTTTGTTTGTTCGCGCGACTAAATTGTTCGGGTCCTTTTTGGGGATTGCCCGCAGACTGCTTTTTCCAGTCGGTGTAAATAATTAATTCATCTTCATCGTAGCAGGACCGGTTGAAGGTGTTATTTGAGTAAAAGCCTAACGCACTTTGCATGGCATGGTTGCTTGTATGTATCAAAAGCTCAACGTGTTCATCCATGAGTCCACACCGTTGCCTTTGCATCAAAAAGCTCCTTTCATGATTTTTCGTGGAAAATGAGTATTGAATTAATACTTGACAATTCCCGTGCTTTTGTTTATAATTGTACTCAGCAGTCACGATAATGTCAAATTATAAATATAAGTATATATATAAAAAATATTTATATATGGAGCTGATATGATTGATAATAAGGTATATACTCTTCTTAAGGTGAACGAGTGCGGCAGCTTTATTGCAGCTGCCAATCAGCTTAATATTACCCAACCGGCGGTCAGCCAGCACATAAAAGCGCTTGAAGATGAGCTGAACATAACCATATTCGAGCGTGGAAAAGGCAAAATAGTATTGACAAAACAGGGCGGAGAGGTAATAAAATGCGCAAAAAAGCTTGTCGGCATATACACCAACTTGATAAAGGATATAAACGACGGAACCAGCCTTACTACCCACCTGACAATAGGTGTTACACACACAGCAGAGAGCAATCCTATAGCTGAGGCTCTGGCCAATTACTGCTCAAAGAATCCCCGTGCAAACATTAAAATGATTACAGACACTATAAGTAATCTTTATGCCATGCTCAAAACCTATGAGATAGATATTGCCATTGTGGAAGGGCGAAGTCACGATCAGGGAATACGCTATTTGCTTATGGATACAGACTATCTTGTGCTGGCCGTTTCGCCGGATCATCCGTTTGCCAAAAAGAGCATGGTTACGTTGAATGAGCTTAAAAAGGAGCGTATGATATTACGTTTGCCGAATTCAGGGACGCGCAATCTTTTCGTTGCCCATCTTGAAAGTAACAATATGAGTATAAATGATTTCAACGTAATACTTGAGGTGGATAACATCGCAACCATCAAGGACCTGATCCGACGTGATTTCGGAGTGTCGATACTGGCACGCAGTGTCTGTCTCGATGAGTTGAAAAAAGGAAAAATCGTAACGCTTCCTGTTGAGAATCTCAGCATGATGCGAGAAATCAACATAGCCTATCCGGCTGATTTCACGCAGTTTGACCTGCTACGCGACATTGTGAGGAGTTATAACGAAACACTGAAATTATATAAATAGACAGATATGTATGCTGCTTTAAATGTAACTTTCCCCTTGCAATTCAGGGTTGTTTATGATAAAATGTACATAAAGAAATGCGTAAATATCAGCGTTTCCGGCGTTGATATTATCAAAGCCAGTAAGGAGATTTTAAAAATGCCGCCAAAACCCAAATATACACGTGATCAGATATTGGATGCGGCTCTTGAGTTAGTCAGGGAGCAGGGAATAGACGCACTGACTTCAAGAAGACTCGGAGAACGGCTCGGCTGTTCGGTCTGCCCCATATTTACTGTTTTCAAGGACATGGAGGAACTGAACACTGCCCTGCGTCAACGAGCCTGGGCATGCTTTGAGGACTACATGAAAGTTGCCAACGACTATAACCCGGCCTTTAAAAAACGCGGCATGCAATGGGTAAAGTTTGCCCGGGAGCAGTCCAGGCTGTTCTGCTGGCTGTTTATGCGCGAAACGGGACGTGAGGCCGGTTTTGACGAGGTGCTGAGTTTGATACCGTTCGGCAAGCAAAAGGATATCGACATAATAATGCGGGATTACCGTGCAACACGTCCGCAGGCAGAGCATCTGTTCCGTCAGATGTGGACGTACACCTACGGACTGTGTGCACTTTGTGCGACGGGTGTATGCGTGTTTTCTGAGGGGGAGATATCTATGCGCCTTGGTGAAGTATTCAACGGAATGATATATGTTCTGCAATCCGGTAACACGGATGCAATATCCATACTTCCCGCCGAGCTTGGCAGCGCCGACAGTGCGATCATTCAGCGTGGCCACCCGGATCTGAGCCGTGGGAACTGACAGATCGCTTTTATCAATAAAAACAGGCTTCGCAACCGTCAGTTGACATATTATACATCCGGCTATATTGCCTGCAACCGCAGTTTGGTGTAGAATACGGGCATCAGACGGTGATTCCGACTGAAATAATATTGACATGCCGCGGATGCGGCTGGAGGCAAAATTATGATATTGGCAGACAAGATTATTTTACTTCGTAAAAAAGCGGGCTGGTCTCAGGAGGAGCTGGCGGAGCAGTTGGGCGTGAGCCGTCAGTCGGTTTCAAAATGGGAGGGTGCACAGTCTATTCCGGATATGGACAAAATTCTTCAGATGAGCCGCCTGTTCGGTGTTTCAACGGATTATTTATTGAAGGATGAAATTGAGCAAATACCGCAGGCGGAGCCAGCGGCAGAACCGGGGGTACGGCGTGTAACAATGGAGATGGCGTCCGATTATCTGGAGCGCCGCAGAGTAGCGGCACCGCGTATGGCCATAGCCACGTTTATGTGCGTTATCTCGCCGGTGATGCTTATACTTCTGGCAGGCATAAGCGAGCTTCCGGGCTCACGGCTCACTGAAAACGCCGCGGCAGGTATTGGGCTCGGTACGTTGCTTGTGCTGATTGCAATCGCAGTGGCGATATTTATAAGCTGTGGCTCACGGGTACGCGACTATGAGTTTCTGGACAATCAACCGTTTGAAACAGAATACGGAGTTACCGGAATGGTCAAAGAACGCAAAAGCAATTTTGCGGCTACATACAGCAAGCTGAACATAACCGGCACGGTTGTTTGCATATTGTCGGTTATGCCGCTTATAATAATTGCTTGCCTTGAAATGCCGGATATTGCATGTATTGCCTCGGTGTGCTTTCTCCTGCTGGCGGTAGGGCTGGCTTGTATTGCGTTTGTTTACGCAGGCGTGCGCATGGGGGCTATGCAGAGATTGCTGGAGGAAGGCGATTTTGAACGTCGCCACAAGGAGAAAAGCGGCATTACCGGGGCGTGCAGTCTTATTTACTGGCTGATTGTTACGGCAGTATATTTGGTGACAATTCTTACGCCATGGGGGCAGCTGAAAATGCCCAACAGCTGGATAATTTGGCCGGTTGCTGGGGTGCTTTACGGAGCGTTTATGGCAGTTATCGGTATTATTGAACGTTGTGCGAAAAAGTAATGCGTGACGAAATTTCACTTTACTATGAACAGCGTGGAACCGGCTTTCCGCTGATATTGCTTCACGGCAACAACGAGTCGCACGAATATTTTGCCGGACAGATTGAGTTTTTTTCACACTACTACCGTGTCATAGCGCCGGACACTCGCGGGCACGGACGCTCACCTCGTGGTGACGCACCTTTTACAATACGTCAGTTTGCCGACGATCTGCATGATTTTATGGCAGAGCGGGGAATTGGCAAAGCACACATACTGGGCTTTTCAGACGGCGGTAACATTGCGCTGTGCTTTGCGCTGAAATATCCCGACATGGTGTCGGGGCTGGTACTGAACGGTGCAAACCTGACCCCTTCCGGTGTAAAAGCTGTTGCTCAGCTTCCTGTAGAAATCGGATATCGCATTGCAAGGCTGTTTGCCGGACGCAGTGAAGCGGCTCGCGCCCATGCCGAGATGCTGGGGCTTATGGTCAACGATCCCAATATAGAGGCATCGGAGCTGAAAGTAATCACGGCGCCGACGTTGGTGATAGTAGGTGACCGTGATATGATAAAGCCCGCCCATTCCAGGCTGATTGCCGGGGCAATTCCGGGGGCGAAGTTGTGCGTGGTGCATGGAAATCATTTTGTTGCCGGGCGTAATCCCGAGCAGTTCAACAGGGCAGTATTTGAGTTTTTGAGCGGGCTGTCTGCCACGGAGACACAATCATGATTGAAAATCAGGAGGTTTGCGTGAAAGTTGCTTCCATCTAAAAGTGGAATATACTTTTTCACGCCCGAATTTTGCCGAGGCAAAATTCATTTATTTTTATTTGTGTTGCCGCAAAGCGGCAGAATGGAGGTTAATATGGATGTAAAGAAAATATTATCTAAATGTGATCACACATTGCTGTCGCAGACGGCGACATGGGAGCAGATAAAGGCTATTTGTGATGACGGAATGAAATACGGCACCGCGTCGGTATGTATACCGCCGTGCTATGTTAAGCGCGCCAAGGAATATGTCGGCGACCGGTTGAAGATATGCACTGTTGTAGGATTTCCAAATGGTTACAACACGACTTCTGTCAAGCTGTTTGAAACGCGCGACGCAATAGATAACGGAGCCGATGAAATTGATATGGTCATAAACATCGGCGCGTTGCGCGACGGGCAGGACGAATATGTGCTTGACGAAATACGGCAGCTTAAGGAGGCGTGCGGTGCTTGTGTGCTTAAAGTGATCATTGAAACCTGCTTGCTTACCGAGGACGAAAAAATGCGCATGTGCAGCATTGTCACACGAGCCGGAGCAGACTACATAAAGACTTCCACAGGTTTTTCAACAGGCGGAGCGACACGTCAGGACGTGACGCTTATGGTTGCCAATGTCGGCAGCGGCGTAAAGGTTAAAGCTGCCGGCGGTATTGCTGACCTGAACGATGCTCAGGATTTTATCGATCTGGGTGCAGACAGGCTGGGTACCAGCCGCGTAGTTAAGGCCGTTAAAGCAATGGAGAAAAACAGCTGTCAGTGAAAAATGCTGCTTATAATACTAAGGCGATAATACTATAGCAAAAAAATACCCATAGAAACAAATATGCCCTCTGCCGTAATGACAGTGGGCATATTCTATGGGTATTTTTTATCTTGTTCCTCCGCCGAATCCGCCGCCGGAGAAGCCTCCTCCGCCTCCGAACGAAGCGCCGCCGCCTCTGCCGCTTGAGTCAACGGAATGAGCCGCATTGTACCCCGACTGATATGAGCTGTTGATGATCGCGTTGAGAATAATGAAGTTTGTCATGCTGTTGTCGAATTCCTGAATTTCGGGATCGTAATATGGAGCGACCTTTCGCAGCTCGTCCATGGTTTTCTGTGCCACCTCAAGCAGTGTGGCATATACCATGTATTCTTTCCACAGCGCAACCTCAATGGTGGTTCGCTCCTTCATAAGCGTGAAGTCTCTCAGAAAGTTGTAGAAGCCCGCAAGCTGATCAAGCTGTGCAATGCCTTCCGGAGTGAGGTCGTTTAAGCCGTGGACTCGATCAGATTTGTTCGGCCGTACGTAGCAGTTCATCTGGCGCAATTTTTTGCGGCCATATGTTTCAGCCAAATTAAGCGGCTGTTCAATTGACGTGAAGTGATTGGTGATGTATTTTTTTAGCTGATCCTGTGTTGCGGTATCACTGCCATTTGGGCAGGCTTTATGCAATGCCTCATAAAGTTTCAATAAACGCTCGTCCTGCTCAGGTGGCGTGGTGATGAACTTCATTTCCATCTTTTTGGGCGAGTCTGCCTGTGGGGACGTTGAAATATACCCTTGTGCCATCATGCGCAACAGCAACGCGCTGAGCAGTGACTGCTCATGCGTCATACCAAACGGGCGTGCCATTGCGAACGAACGTTCGAGATCTCCGTCACAGGGAATGTCACGGTAATAATCAGCCGATTTGATGTGATTGCGTGCCTTGACGTATATTACAATTCTGTAAATAATGTAACAAACAGTGCCTATGACCAACGCTGCGATAAGCAAGGCGAACAGTCCCATAATAATATACATAATCACGTCCATAAACGTGAGTTTATGCGGAACCTCTTCATAACTACTGCCTCGGAATGCGTTTTGCTTAAGTTGCTCAAAGCTGCCGCCAGCCACACGGTGAGGAGTCAGCAGACCTGAGTCCAGACGCAGCATAATTATACAACTTGAAGAGCTTCCGTCAAGCGGAGAGTCTGTCTGTGCTAACACGGTGCCGTTGTCAAAAACAATGGTACCTTCGTAACCGAAAGCCCAGATACCGCTGTTATCTGCTGACAGCACAGTCCCCTCGGGCGCAAGTATGCGCAGCGTAACATTGGTTGGGAATACACTCATTCCCGGATTGACAAACTGAAACAGAAAACCGTCGTATCCGTCTGTGTATGTGCCGACAAGCCCGGTTACGGTGTATGAAAACGTGTAGGTGTTGTTACCGTACTCGGATATGCCGAAGCACAGCTCATAGCCACTACCCGTAGTAACAATACCGCATTTGTGCGCTTTGTCGTCAAATGAAGCGTCCACGTCCCATTTTCCGATGTTTTCAAATTCACCGTGACTGTCCGACACTGTAAAATCGTCGATGTCCATATCTCCGAGGTTTTCTATTGGCAAATATACCTCGGTACCCTCGTGAAAGCTACCTGTCCATACCTGAGTTATGCGCCCGTCCCCGTTGGGCTGCAGCTCAACTGTGAGGTTCATAGATGGGACGCTGTTTTTGGCTGCGGTGGTGAGTGGGAGTGCAAATGTCAGACATATCAGCAGCAATACTGCCGACATCAACCTGATGATGTTTTTACGCTTCATGGCTTTCAGTGCATGGACGGCATCTCGGTCTTTCCCGCGGGCACTTCAAGATACTCACGAATTTCAAAGTGCAGCATGGATGCCACAATTGATGAGGGGAACATACGGCATGCGCGATTGAGCTTTGTCACGCTGTCGTTATACACCATGCGGCTGACGCGCACAGTGTCTTCATATTTGTTGACGCTGTCCATGGTCTTAAGGTATACTTCATTTGATTTCAACTCGGGATATGCTTCGGCCACGGCATTGATACTGCCGACGGCGCTCTTGAGCGCAGTCTCCTGAGCCTGTACGTCTGCGGCGGTGCTTGTAGGTGTCAACTGACGGCGCAGCTTGATGGATTCCATGAACACCTCTGTTTCATGACTGGCAAACTGACGTGCAAGGTCAGACAGCGCAGTAAGTGCGTCCCAACGTGAGTTGAGCTGAACACCGATCTGTGACATAGCATTATTGATGTTTTCGTCCAGCTTTACCAGACTGCGCTGTGTTGAAATAAAATACAGTATAGCGATGATCAAAAGTACGACTATGATCGCGATGATAATGATTGCAGTGGTTCCCATTATAGGCCTCCGTAAAAAATGTTGAGGGAACGAATTCCCATATAGTTATTTTACTATATAAATTGAGATAAGTCAATAGTAAACACGGATAATCAAAAAAATCCCCCGGAAATATCAATAGTGTTGAAATCTGCAAAAATGTATGCTATAATATGGGAGGATCAAATACTTCATAGGAGATACATATATGGCTGGCTCCAATAACCGATTGAAATCTGTTATGTCGGTGCTCACGCTGGCGATTATGCTTGCAGGTGCGTTTACCGCGTGTAACCAAAACAGTCCTGCCGGCAGTATGGCTTCGTCCACCACCACGGAACCGGTTTCAACGAAAGCTCCGCAGGTCACTACCGACAGCGAGGAGATGAAGAAAATGATCGCAGAAGTCGAAGCGCTCAGATATAACGGAGAGTACTCCGAAAAAACAGGCGCCCTGGCCGGAACGGACGCACTTGGACGTGAGCTTCCGCTTGACATTACAGTAGACAGTGAAGGAGAGAGGAGCGTTGGGCTGTTTTACTTTCTGTGGCAGGGACAGCACGGAAATAGCGGCCCGTATGACAACTCTGTGATAGCTGAGGTTTCCGGTGCAACCGACAGTGAGTCAAACTGGCTGGCGGCCGGCGGCGGAAGTGTAGGTGCCCATCACTTCTGGGGCAAGCCTATGTTCGGCTACTACACCTCGGATGATGCGTGGGTCATGCGTAAGCACGTGCAAATGCTGACCGATATAGGTATTGATTATCTTGTGTTTGATGCAACAAACGGCTTTCATTATGCAGATCAGGCGCTCAGGCTCATGGCAATACTAAATGAGTATCACAAGTCGGGTATTGATGTTCCGAAGGTGGCCTTTTACACAAACTCATCTTCCGGAAAAACGATCAACAACATTTATACGGATATATACAAAGCACATCCTGAGTACAAGGAGCTGTGGTTTTGCTGGGACGGCAAGCCTATGATAGTCGGCAATTCGCGCGACACTGCGCTGTCGAACGAGGCTAAGAGCTTTTTCCGCATCAAGGCCAGCCAGTGGCCCAATGCGCCAAAAAATAGCGACGGATTTCCGTGGATGGAGTTTTCACGTCTGTTAAGCGACAAGGCGGTGTACACTGTCAATGGCAAAAAGGAGATCCTCAATGTATCCATTGCACAGCACAGCGCGACCTGCGTTATGAGCGCAACGGCGTGGTACGGTGCCAAGGATCGTACACGTAGCTGGCACAACGGAAGTAATGACACGTCACCGGATGCTGTGCTTTACGGATATAATTTTGCCGAGCAATGGGAATGGGCGCTGAAACAGAATGTGAGCAGTATTTTCGTTACCGGATGGAACGAATGGGTTGCGCAACGTCAGCGTGCCGACCTTAACCCAAGTTATCCTGTTTTCTTTGTTGATTGCTGTGACCCAAATACCAGTCGCGATGCAGAGCCGATGGAAGGACTTTTCGGTGATAATTACTATATGCAGTTAGCCTCATATGTACGGCGCTACAAAGGGACTGCGGCCAGAGTGCGGATAGGTGATTATGCTACGCCGACAAGCGCTGCGGATTTTGCCGGCGCTACAGCGATTTACGGTGACTACCGCCGTGATACCGTCAATCGTTCAAGTCTGGGATTTGGCAACGAGCACTACAGCGACCAAACAGGGCTTAACGATTTCATCGAGGCACGTGTAATGCGCGACGCCGACAATATTTACTTTTACATACAAACGGCTTCCGATATCCGTGACTGGGATGCCGAGGGACGAATGACGCTGTTTATAAATACCGGCTCGGAAAACAGTTGGAACGGATATGGATACTGCGTTAACCGTAGGGCTGTAAATGACGGTATAATGACGCTTGAGCGTTTTGTCAGTTCTGATGAAAACGGATGGAATTGGGAAAGTGTGACAGAACTAGATTTTAAGGTGGACGGTGATACAATGACAGTAACCGTTCCACGTCATTCTATTGGACTTGAGTCCTGTCCCGACCCGCGGCTTGATCTGATATCCCTGCGTTTTAAATGGGCAGACGGTTATGAGCCAAACAACGTTTTTTCCTTCTACAAAAACGGGGATGCCGCACCGATCGGCAGATTTGACTATGTTTACAGCAATGTAAAATAAATAACAACATATTTCAAGGAGGAATAATTATTATGAAGAGATTGATTTGCCTGATGCTTGCGCTGGTTATGCTCACTGTTTTGATGATTTCCTGCAACAATCAGACGGATACTCCGGAGGATACGACCACGGCGTCGTCCTCAAATGTGCCTTTGGATACAACAACTGCTGCCGAAACAACCACTGCAGTGCTTGATATAGTGTTCGGCCGCAACGGAGAAAAGTCGGATTATGTGGTTATACGTCCTGAAAAGTGCGGACAGAAGCTTATTGAAACAGCTGCAGAGTTGTTTCGTGCCATCAATGCCGTTACCGGAGTCAGCGGCTCTATCAAGGACGACTGGTACCGTAATGAGTCTGAAATTGCTCCTCATGAGATATTGATCGGAGCAACGAACCGGCCTGAGTCATCAAAGTATACCGATACACTTAAGGCTAATGACTGGATAATAACTGTTGAAAATGAAAAAATTATTATCAATGGAGGAAGCGAAACCGCTACAATAAACGCGGTCAGATATTTTATGGAGAACTATGTTGCGGGCAAGACCGACACGCTGTCACTGCCCGGAAATACCGATTATCATTATGTGTCTAAGCTTGACACAATCAATGTACTTGACGTCAAGGATAAACTGAAAATAATCGGTCGGTATTCCGAAGTCAAGGATGGAATTACCTGTGACTGGACGGCGTCGGGAATTGAATTCACCGCCGATTGCGAGGGTGAGGTAATTGTCGGACTTACGTCTGCAAAATCAGCGTCGGGCAGTGGCTACGACGGCGATTCGTATTTTACCGTATATGTTGACGGGATCCGTCAGCAAGAGCGCCTTGAGGCCAAGGTGGGTGAGTGCCAGCTTACAATTGCTTCCGGACTCACAAAGGGAGTACATACCTTCCGCTTGTTAAAGCAGTCGCATGTTGCCCACTCCAATACCGTAATAAGTACAATTTCACTCAACGGAACCATCGGTGACCGTCCTGCTGATAATAAGATATATCTTGAATTTTACGGTGACAGCATCACCTGCGGATATGGTCTTGCAAGTGAGTCGGTCAAGACGATTGCGGGGCTGGCAAACAATGATGCGTATTACTGCGACGGAACCCAGACCTATGCCTTTCTTACCGCCGAGGCGCTCGGCGCGGACTATTCCATGGTCAGTGTGTCAGGCTGGAGATTGGCGGGTACGTCGGCTTCGATCCCCAACACCTGCTATCCTTTTATTAACTGGAACCGCAGTGGCCTGAGATACGACTTTACTGCACGTGTGCCCGATGCAGTAGTCATTAATCTCGGTACAAATGACTATTCCGGTTCGGTTGGTGATCAGGTGTTTGCCCAGGACATGGAGACGTGGATAAAGCGTATACGCAAGGACTACGGGAATGACAGCCTGCCGGTTGTATTTGTGGTTAACTCAATGAATGACGGATATCAGAATGTCATTAAGGTCAAGCTTGAAGAAATGGGCGGAGAGAGCGCCGGGCTGTATATGCTCAAAACCGTTCTCAATCGCGGCGGTCTGAGTAATCATCCCACCTGTGCCGGCCAGAAAAAGACAGGCGAGCTGTTGACAAAGCTGTTGCAGGAAAAGGTTCTGGCCAACTGAAAATACTGAATTTTCAACTATAGTGAAACAACTGATGAATATTGCAGTGCTTGATTATGATGCTATGGGCAGGGACTTGTCGCTGGCGCCTCTTGAGGCGCTGGGACAGGTTACTGTTTATGGCAAAACAGCTCCGCAAGAGGCTGCTGAGCGTGTGGCAGGAGCGGAGATAATTGTTGTTAATAAGGTCAAAATAACGCGCCAGGTTATTGAGGCAGCGCCGCAACTCCGTTTGATATGCGAGTTTGCCACAGGTTTTGATAACATTGATCTTGCGGCGGCGCGCATGCATGGCGTCGCGGTGTGTAATGTTCCCGCGTACTCGACTGACAGCGTTGCACTGTTCACGATTGCAACGGTGCTGTCTTTGGTCACACATCTTGAGGATTATCACAGGTATGTCAGCAGCGGCGAATACACCGCTTCAGGCGTGCCAAACCGATTGACACCGGCTTATCACGAGCTGGCGGGAAAGACCTGGGGCATGCTGGGATGCGGAAACATAGGCGGTAGGGTCGCATGTATTGCGCGGGCGTTTGGTATGAATGTTATTGTAAGCAAACGAACGCCGCACCCTGAGTACCGCACGGTAGACGTTGATACGCTGTGTCGGGAGAGTGATATTCTGTCTATCCATTGCCCGCTTAATGACACTACACGAGGTATTATAGATAGAGCCAGGCTTGCACTTATGAAGCACACGGCTATACTGGTCAATGAGGCCAGAGGCGCGGTCGTCAACGAGGCAGATGTGGCCGAGGCAGTCAGAGTCGGACGCATCGCTGCATTCGGGGCAGATGTTTACGGCAATGAGCCGTTCGGAACAGATCACCCGTTTTATGATATTAAAGATTATCCCAACGTTCTGCTGACTCCACACGTAGCGTGGGGCGCAGTTGAGGCGCGTGAACGTTGCCTCGGTGTTATTGTCGAGAATATTCGCGCCTATCTTGCAGGAGAAACAAAAAACCGGGTCGATTGATCACGTTGAAACGTAACAATAAGTGTGTTGAATCCTAAGGCAGTGAAGCTGCGCTGGGAAAGGAGTCATTAAATGACAGTAAGGCCGGTCTGTGTGAAAGATATATCGGTGTGTCTTGATATTTACAACTTTTATATACGCCAAACAGCGGTCACATTTGAGGAAACACCGCTGACAGAGCAGCAGTTCGGTGAGCGTGTACGGCGCATAATTGGTGACGGTTATCCGTATTTGGTGGCGGAGGAGCAGGGAAGAGTGATAGGCTATGCATATCTTGACATGTATAGTCCGCGCTCAGCCTACCGATATACTGCGGATTTGTCGATATATGTGCGGGCAGATCATACCGGACGAGGTGTTGGCTGCATGCTTTATGAACATGTTGAGTCTGCGGCGATAGAATCGGGATTGCGCAACATCATCTCTGTTATAACTGAGAGCAACCGTTCAAGTATCGATTTTCACGAGAAGCACGGGTTTCGATGTGTTGGCGTATTGCCCGGAGTCGGTTACAAATTTGACCGCTGGCTTGGGGTCGTCATATATCAGAAAGTTCTGTGACACGAACAAAAATGTTCAAAGCACCCGCACTTAGCGCGGGTGCTTTGAATTTGTAAGATCATTGATATATTTGCGCATGCGCGGAAAATTTATTGTAGTCTTTTTCACATAAACTATTGCATTTTAAATAATATTGTGGTATAATACTTAAGTCGCAACGGAACCGGACATATTCCCTATGCATATATCGAGAGATATCGAAGTGGTCATAACGGGGCTGACTCGAAATTTTTTGTAGAGCTGGCTGTTTGCTCCGCTTAAAAAGCCCGTAAAATCAGGGGTTTTCTCCGGTTCGAAAATTAAATATTTTGTTGTTCTTTCCGTCAGTTCTTTCCAAAAATTTTTGGAAGAAATGCGGAATTACATACACGGAGAGTTGTCCGAGTGGTCGAAGGTGCAGCACTCGAAATGCTGTGTTCCCAAAAGGAACCTAGGGTTCGAATCCCTAACTCTCCGCCAAAAAAGTCCGAAAAATCAAGGTTTTTCGGGCTTTTCTTTTTTGCTCGTTTGCTCAAAATCGGCTCAAAACTATGGAAAGAACAGCCTGTTTTTTTGGAAAAAACAAGGCAATTTTGGGTATTTTGGCATATTCGAACCGTAAAAATCAGTTCTCTCCGTCATCAGCTGAAATTTCGGCCCATTTGCTGCCGAAATTCACCGATTCGGGAAGCGCCATTCCGCTGACCATTGCCTTTGCCGAGGACAGCTTTGAAGTGTAGTCAAGGTGGGCATATATGTTAGCGGTGGTGGAAAAATCACTGTGTCCCAGCCACTCCTGAATTTGTTTCAGCGGTACGCCGTTTGCAAGAAGCAGACTTGCGCAACTGTGTCTTAAATCGTGAAAATGCATTCTTTTACAGCCGTGCTTTTGAATATACTGTGGGAAATAGCTTGTCAGATACTCCGGTCGCATTAAATCACCAAGCTCGTTCACAAAGACATAACCGTCATATTCGTAGTTATAGCAATTGCCGCAAACTTTCTTGTTGAGTTCCTGCGCTTCCTTGA
>URHI01000024.1 GCA_900547565.1 uncultured Eubacteriales bacterium
AGGGCGCCGACTTTGTTTTTGGCACAAAAGCAACCAAACCAGCATCCATACGGCATGATGCAAGAAAATGTCACAATAATATGAGAGTAATTAACCGATTTTTGGTGGTATTGCACATTTTTCGGCATCTATTATTGTTATTATTATCTCATGACATTTAAATAATAGTATGTTATAATAATGATAGATTAAAAAATCATTTTGGAGGTGAGCCTGATAATCCGTTGATTCAGATTCGCATTTACTTGTGAAGCAATTCCCTACAATTACGCGGCAAGGAGCATCGATATCCGATGTTTTCAAACCACGACGAGAAAGGAGTTTCCTCATGAAAAAACTGATTTTTTTACTATCGTTTATTATGATCCTTATGTTTGCAGTCTCATCGTGCGGCACGAACGGCAAGCCCCCGATAGTGACAACACCGTACGACACGTCGGACCCGCCAACATCTCAGAGCACCACCACCGGGCAGAGCACAACTGCGCCTGTGACCGATACATCGGCACCTGCCGAAACCGTCACCTACACCGGACACATTTCCGCCACAGATGGCGTTGATATATCAGGCATAGTAATCGAGGCACTTTGGTACACTCCCATGCCGTGGACTGACCACGCCTCCAACGGAACTACAGGCACAAAATACCGCCAGAACTACGACTATTTCAAGGATTATCGCGAAACCTTCCGCTATCTCACGACCATAAGCCCCGACAAGGACGGAAGCTTCAGCTTTACCGCCCCGGCCGATATGCACGTTGCGATTCAGATAGACTGCGAAACAATTCCGGCACCCTACGGCATTTACCCGGTCAACCGTTCATTCATTTCCAATTATTACTACGACAACCCGCCCCCGGCAACCGTAAAATACCGCGAAAACACGAATATCGATTTTGTAATCGGGCCTATCGAACGTTACGGCGTGTACATTGATTGGGACGGCGATGATTTTTTCTTAGCTCCCCTCGCAATTGTGAACGGCGAAAAAGCCGCGGCCAACCTGCGGCTGTACGAAGCCCGTTTTGACGACAACTTTGTTGAAGCCATGATCGAGGGCACCGACATCAGCTACAGCGGCAAAATTCAGTGCGGCGGCGTTGATGTCGCAGCTGTTTCGAACACAACCAACATTCTGTTCTACCTCGCAGGCTATTGGGAGTGGCGCGTGAACTACCTCTACTACAACAACTATATCACCAAGGCTCAGTACGATGAAATATTCAGCACGCGCGAGCCGTCGAAGGTTGTTATTTCCCCGTAATGCAAAGCAAAACAGCTGTCCGCGGCAGAGCCGCGGACAGCTTCTTTTCAGGCTCCACCGCGTGATTCCTATGGCGCGATTGCGCAGTCGGGGGCGCGGCGTGGCCTTTACTTATTCGGATTGAGCAGGTGCCGGCAGCCCCACAGGTATGCCACGCCCGACCAAAGCGTGAAAAACGTCATGATCAGCGTTGTGGCGATCGATACGGGATAAATTCCCGCAAGCGGATATCCGTCTCCGGCGAGCTGTTCTACGGCCGGCTCGAGCAGCACACACAGCACGCACACTATCTGCGTCACGGTTTTTATCTTGCCCAGCTTATTGGCAGCGATGACCTTTCCGCTTGATGACACGACCACCAACCGCAGTCCCGTCACCATAAGCTCGCGAAATACGACGATCAGCACCGCCCAAAAGAAATACGGCCGTATGGCATCAAATTTGTAAAGCACGCACAGCATGGTTCCGATAACCATCAGCTTATCAGCCAGCGGATCCAAAAAGCGTCCGAAATCGGTAATCAGATTGTTTTTACGGGCAATCCGACCGTCAAGCATATCGGTCAGCGAAGCAAGTGAAAACACCGCCGCAGCCAGCAAATAGGCAAGTGCGGGCGGTATAATACCCGCCAGCATGATCAGCGCTATTACCACCGGCACCATGCACATGCGAATGACTGTCAGCTTATTCGGTAAATTCATCTGCCCTCTCCTTTGTCAGCCGTCACAGCCTGACCAATCAAATCGTAATCCAGCACCTCACGCAGCTTGACACGTACAAAACTGCCGGGCGCTATGCGCGCAGGAGCGCGAAAATATATCTTACCGTCAATATCGGGGGCATCGCCCTCTCCGCGGCCGAAATGTATCTCACCGACCGGGTCGTAGTCCTCACACAGCACCGTCACCGTCTTACCTATCATGGAGCGGTTGCGCGCTTCATTGATATCCAGCTGCTCACGCATGATAATATCGGCGCGATCCTGCTTGACCTGCTCGTCGATCTGCTCCGGCATGTCATATGCAGCTGTTCCCTCCTCGCGCGAAAACGGGAATACACCCAGGTGCTCAAATTTTGTCTCGGATACAAACTCGCACAGCTCGTTAAAGTCATCCTCGGTTTCGCCCGGGAATCCGGTAATCAGTGTAGTACGAATGACAATTCCCGGTATTTCGCGGCGTAGCTTGGCTATTACGCTCTTGATCATGGCGGCATCGCCATGACGGTTCATAGCACGCAGCATACGGTCCGAAATATGTTGAATAGGAAGATCAATGTACTTGAGTATGCGCGGATTGTCACGTATCTCGGCCACCAGCTCGTCGGTGATTTTGTCGGGATAGCAATACATCAGACGTATCCACGGTATGCTTGTCGCCTCCGTAATTGCGCGGAGCAACGCCGCCAGCCGATATTCGCCGTACAGATCCCGGCCGTATCTTGTTATGTCCTGTGCCACAACGTTAAGCTCACGTACTCCCAGCGCCTCAAGCTGCTTTGCCTCCTCGACAACATCCTCTATCGGACGACTGCGGAACGGTCCGCGTATCGACGGGATCGCGCAGTATGAACAACGGTTGTCGCAGCCCTCTGCAATTTTAATATATGCAGAATAGTCGGGCGTTGTGAGCAGGCGGTCGCCGCCGAGTCTGACACAGTCGGCCGCGTCAAATGAACTGAATTTACGGTGCGAGCCTTTTTTCTTTTTGACCGTCACCGCTTCGATAGCCTCCACGATATGGTGTATGCTTCCGACGCCGAGCACGGCGTCGACCTCAGGCAGCTCCTCAAACACCTGCTCGCGGTAACGCTCGGCCAGACAGCCCGTCACGATTATAGCCTTGAGCGAGCGATGCTTTTTAAGCCAGGCTATATCAAGTATGTTGTCTATCGCCTCTTTTTTGGCACTTTCAATAAAGGCACAGGTATTGATGATAACCACATCTGCCTGTGTTTCGTCCTGGGTGATCTCGTAGCCTGCCTCCAAAACCTCATGCAGCATCACCTCAGTGTCAAGCTGATTTTTGGGGCACCCCAGTGAAACAAATCCGATCTTCATTGTTTATCCTTCTGCGGCAGGCTGAATATTATATCATTTGCCGCGCCGCTATAATTATTCATGTTAATAATATCACATTAGCCGGTTTATGTCAAGTATTTATGCCACGGTTCGGCAAAGCTTTACAGCGCGCAGGAAAATTCAGCCATTTTATGTCGTTTTGGATAATTAATGTCTTGGTATAACATGAATTTTGTCAATGTAGTGTATTGACAAAACTGCGTCAGATATGATATTATTGTGTATATTAATTCATGTTATGAAAGTGAGGTATCGCCATGGGCTATCTTGAAACAGTAATAGCTGATGTCAACCGCAAATATTCTCATCAGCCCGAATTTCTTCAGGCTGTAAGAGAGGTCTTTGAATCTCTCGCACCCGTCATTTCCAAAAACGAGGCGTTTTATCAGAAGGAGGCTATTCTGGAACGGATAGTCGAACCGGATCGTCAGATCATGTTCCGTGTACCGTGGGTTGATGACAAGGGGAACGTACGTGTCAACACCGGCTACCGCATCCAGTTCAACAATTCTATCGGTCCGTACAAGGGCGGTATCAGACTACACCCGTCCGTCAACCTCAGCATAATGAAGTTCCTCGGCTTTGAGCAGACCTTCAAGAACTCTCTGACCGGTCTGCCTATGGGCGGTGCAAAGGGCGGTTCTGATTTTGATCCCAAGGGCAAATCCGACCGTGAGGTCATGTCATTCTGCCAGTCCTTCATGACCGAGCTGTGCAAGTACATCGGTGCAAACGAAGACGTTCCCGCAGGCGATATCGGCACGGGCGCACGTGAGATCGGTTACATGTTCGGCCAGTATAAGCGTATAACCGGCCAGTTTGAAGGTGTGCTTACCGGCAAGGGCCTGAGCTACGGCGGTTCGCTCGCAAGAAAAGAAGCAACCGGTTACGGTCTGCTGTACATGGTTGACGAACTGCTGCGTTGCCACAACAATTCGCTGGCAGGCAAGACGGTTGCCATTTCGGGTGCGGGCAACGTTGCAATTTATGCAGCCGAGAAGGCTATGCAACTGGGCGGTAAGGTTGTCACCATGAGTGACTCAAGCGGATGGATCTACGATAAAGACGGAATCGATCTGGCAGCTGTCAAGGAGATCAAGGAAGTCAAGCGCGGACGTATTTCGGATTATCTCAACTACCGTTCCGGCGCCGAGTATCACGAGGGCCGCGGCGTGTGGAGTGTAAAGTGCGACGTTGCACTTCCCTGCGCGACTCAGAACGAACTGCTGCTTGACGACGCCAAGGTACTTGTTGCCAACGGTGTCACGGCGGTCTGCGAGGGTGCCAACATGCCCACAACTATTGAAGCAACCAAGTATCTGCAGGAGAACGGCGTATTCTTTACGCCCGGAAAGGCATCCAACGCGGGCGGCGTTGCCACCTCCGGACTTGAGATGTCGCAGAACAGCGAGCGTCTGTCCTGGACGTTTGAGGAAGTCGACTCCAAGCTGAAGGGCATCATGACCAATATTTATCACAATATCGACGAGGCAGCAGGCAAGTACGGTTATGCCGGAAACTATGTTATCGGAGCCAACATTGCCGGATTTGAGAAGGTTGTCGACGCCATGATTGCTCACGGCGCGTGCTGATCTGAATGTATAAAAAACACTTCACTGTTGTATGGTTATACACAGTGAAGTGTTTTATTGTAAAACAAAAAGCCTGTCCCCATAGTGGGGACAGGCTTTTTGTGCGGCAGTATTAAAGCTCAATATACTCTTCCCGGCCGGCACCGACTGAAATGTACTTGATGTGCGAGCCGGTCGCCTCTTCGAGAAAGTGCACATAATTCTGTGCGGCTGCAGGCAGATCTTCAAAACGGCGGCAGGCGGTTATGTCGCATTTCCAGCCCGGAACGTACTCATACACCGGCTTTGCGGCAACAAGCGCCTCCCCCGACGGGAAGCGGTCTGTTTCAACGCCGTTGACATTATAGCGAACGCACACCGGGATCTGGTCGAGATACGAAAGCACGTCCAGCTTGGTCAGCGCGATCTCGTCGGCCCCCTGCATCATAATGCCGTAACGCGACGCCGGGACGTCAAAGCCGCCGACGCGACGCGGTCTGCCGGTTGCGGCACCGTACTCACCGCCGGCTTCACGCAAAGCATTGCCCTGCTCTCCGAACAGCTCGCAGGTAAAGGGACCTTCACCTACACAGCTCGAGTAGGCCTTCATAATACCTACCACATTGTCCAGCCGACGAGCGGGGATTCCGGCACCGATAGGAGCATAGGCTGCTATTGTGTTGGAGGATGAGGTATATGGATAAATACCGAAATCTATATCGCGGAGCGCACCAAGCTGCGCCTCAAACATAACAGACTTTCCATGCGCAATGGCATCGTTGAGGTATTCGGTGGTGTCGCAGATATAGTCCGCAAAAGGCATGCCGAACTTTTCAAGCCATGCATACATATCGTCGGCCAAAAGCTCCGGCGCACCGTAGCCGTTGTGAACCGTGAGATTTTTCCACTCCATAAGAGCGGGCAGCTTTTGCTTCAGCGCCTCGGGATGCAGCAGATCACCCATGCGCAGCGCTTTTTTCATATACTTGTCAGCGTATACGGGTGCAATTCCGCGGCGGGTTGAACCGAACTTGGCATCGCCGAGTCTGTCCTCCTCAAGGCAGTCGAGCAGCTTGTGGTAGGGCATGCAAATGGTGGCTCGATCGGAGATCTTAAGATGGTTGGGCGTGATGTTGATGCCGGCAGCTCTGAGCTTGGCGACCTCGCCTGCCAGATGCTCAAGGTCAATGACCATGCCAGGCCCCATGATGTTGACGGTCTCATCTCGGAGTATACCTGACGGCAGCAGGTTGAGAATAAACTCTCCTCTGTCGTTCACCACGGTGTGCCCGGCGTTGTTGCCGCCCTGATAGCGCATGACTATGTCATATCTTTCCGAAAGCAGGTCGACCATACGGCCCTTGCCTTCATCGCCCCAGTTGATTCCAACTATTGCAGTTAACATTTTTTTATCCTCTTTTTCTAAAGTATTAAACATTTATCTCGACTCTGAGTCCCAGCGCATCACGGTTGGCCTCGAGCACGGGACGAACGTAGCTGTCCAAAAACTCTGAGGTCTGCTCGGACGCACGGCCGGTAAAGACGCTGTCCGCCATAATACGGTTAAGCTCCTCACGTGAAAGTCCGAACTCGGGGTCGTTGACGATCTGATCGAGCAGATCATTGTCGCCGCCCTCAAGCTTGATACGGCGGGCTGTCTCAACCGAGTGCCGGCGTATCGCCTCGTGCAGGCGCTGTCTGTCTCCACCCTTCTCGACGCAGTACATCAGTATGTTTTCGGTCGCCATGAAAGGCATTTCCTCGTCAAGATGACGCTTCATCATGTTGGGATAAAGCGTACCGCCCGAAATTATATTGATATACAGTGAAAGAATTCCATCAACTGCTAAAAACGCCTCGGGAATGGAAATACGCCGGTTGGCAGAGTCGTCCAGCGTTCGCTCAAGCCACTGAGTTGCGGCGGTTATGGCAGGATTCACAACGTCCAGCATGACATAACGCGCCAGCGACGCTATTCGCTCACTACGCATGGGATTACGCTTGTAAGCCATAGCGGACGAGCCTACCTGCCCTGCCTCAAACGGTTCGTCGAATTCCTTAAGATGCGACAGCAAACGTATATCATTTGAGAATTTGGCAGCGCTCTGCGCTATGCCGCTCAGCACCGACAACACATTGTAGTCCACCTTACGTGAATATGTCTGCCCCGACACCGGCACACAGCCTTCAAATCCCATTTTCTGCGCTATGAGGCTGTCCAGCCTCTTGACCTTTTCATGATCGCCGCCGAACAGCTCAAGAAAGCTGGCGGCAGTGCCCGTTGTGCCCTTGCATCCGAGCAGACGCAGATGACTGATCTCAAAATCCAGTCGTTCAAGATCGGAAAGCAGATCCGCTATCCACAGCGTTGCACGCTTGCCCGCGGTGGTGGGCTGAGCCGCCTGAAAGTGTGTGTATGCCAGTGTAGGCGTGTCCTTATACTTGTCCGCAAATGCTGCCAGCGCGGAAATGCAGTTTATCAGCTTGCGGCGGATAATTCCCATAGCGTCGCGCATAACAATAATATCGGTGTTGTCGCCGACATAGCAGGAAGTAGCCCCCAGGTGGATAATGCCGCCGGCAGTAGGGCAGGCGTCGGCATAGGTCCGTATGTGGGCCATGACGTCATGACGCAGTGCCGATTCATACGCTGCAGCCTTATCGTAGTCAATGTCCTCAGCGTGCGCCTTAAGCTCTGCGATCTGTGCTTCTGTTATGTCAAGCCCCAGCTCGCGCTCTGCCTCGGCCAGCGCTATCCACAGCCGCCGCCAAGTGCGGAACTTAACGTCAGCTGAATAAACATGCTGCATTTCTTTACCGGCATAACGGACGCACAGCGGGTTCTGATAAATATCGTTGCTCATATTCTGTTCCTCTCTCAGTGGCGACGCTTGGTGGAGAGATAGTCGGATATACGGCCGACAGCCTCCTCCAGCTTGATTATATCGGGAAGGTAAACAATGCGGAAATGATCAGGTTCGCGCCAGTTGAAGCCGGTGCCGCGTGTGATGAGCACCTTTTTCTGGCGCAACAGCTCAAGCGCAAATTGCTGATCATCCTCAATATCGTAATACTTCAGATCTATGCGCGGGAAAATATAGAATGCGGCATCGGGACGAACCGCCGAAATTCCGGGAATATCGTTGAGTGCACGGTATATATATTCGCGCTGGTCGTAAATGCGTCCGCCCGGCCTGAGGTATTCGTCGCACGACTGATACCCGCCCAGCGCTGTCTGTATTATACTCTGCCCCGGCACATTGGAGCACAGCCGCATAGTGGCCAAAAGATTCAACCCCTGAATATATCCACCGGCGTGGCTTTTATCGCCCGCAAGGCACATCCACCCGCAGCGGAACCCCGCCACACGGTGTGACTTTGACAGCCCGTTAAAGCTGACGGTAAGCAGGTCGGGAGCCAGCGATGCCAGCGCGACATGCTCCAGCCCGTCCATAACAAGCCGGTCGTATATTTCATCGGCAAACAGGATAAGTCCATATTCACGCGCAATATCAACTATTCCCTGCAAGGTCTCACGTGAATAAAGCACGCCGGTCGGATTGTTGGGATTGATAACCACAATGCCTTTGGTGTTGGGCGTTATTTTGGCACGCATGTCATCAAGGTCGGGGTTCCAATGATTGGACTCATCGCAGATATAGTGCACAGGGGTACCACCCGCCAGCGACACTGACGCCGTCCACAGCGGGTAATCCGGTGCGGGGATAAGCACCTCATCACCTCGGTCAAGCAGGCCCTGCATGGACATTGTGATAAGCTCGCTGACACCGTTGCCCGTGTATATGTCTTCAATACCGACATTGGGTATTTTTTTCAGCTGGCAATACTGCATTATGGCCTTGCGCGCCGAGAACATGCCCTTTGAATCCGAATAGCCCTCGGACGATTTGAGGTTGTATATCATATCGACTATGACCTCGTCGGGAGCCATAAGGCCGTGCGGCGCAGGGTTGCCGATGTTCAGCTTGATTATGTTTATGCCGTTGGCCTCCATGCGGCTGGCCTCCTGCATCTCCTTGCCGCGTATGTCATAGCAGACATTTTCCAGCTTGGATGATTTATCAAAATCTCTCATATAAAAATCTCTCTTGTTCAGTTAGTATAGTTGTCAAAGTAGCCCTGGACAAGTACCACGGGGGTGCCCTTGTCGCCCGAGCCGCTGGTAAGATCGCACAGCGAGCCGATAAGGTCGGTCAGCTGGCGCGGCGTGGTACCCTGCGACAGCATCTGCCCCACAAGGTTGCTGTCCTTGGCACGTATGCTGGCCGAGATGGCCTCCTTCAGCGCCTCGCCGGACAGATCCTTGAAATCATTGTCGGCCAGATATTTGAGCTTCAGCTCATTAGGCGTGCCGATAAGCCCGTCTGTGAATGCCGGCGACACAACCGGGTCAGCCAGCTCCCATATCTTGCCCTTTGGGTCCTTGAACGCACCGTCGCCGTACACCATGACCTCAACGTGCTTGCCGGTGGCCTCAAGTATGCGCTTTTGAATATCGAACACCAGCTCCCGGCACTCTCTCGGGAACAGCTTGACGGTATCCTCGGTCGATTTGTTGGAGCCGAGCAAACCGTACTTCTCGTTACAGCCGCTGCCATTTACGGGGGCATTGAGAATATCGTCAAGTCCCAGCACCACCTTGGCTCCGGCTTCACGCAGTATTCGCTTGGTGCGGGCTCGTGTGTGAATATCGCAGGTCAGTATATGATCGGCGTACGGCAGTATGGCGCGAGGCTGATTGGCAAAAATTATCTCGGCCTCGGCTCCGCTCTGGCGGATAAGGTCAGCATAATAGTCTACATAGTCAACACCGGTGAACTCGTGCTTTACAACGCCGAACAGCTCACGGTAGCGCTCCAGCGTCAGCACGTCGGAATAGGGATTCACACCGGCACTGTCAACGGCATCAAGGCTGACCAGCTCGTTACCGACCTCATCCGAGGGGTAGCTCAGCATCAGCACTATCTTTTTTGCTCCCTTTGCAATTCCGCGCAGGCAGATTGCAAAGCGATTGCGCGACAGTATGGGAAATATCACGCCGACTGTACCGCCGCCCAGCTTGTTTCGGACATCTTCGGCTATATCGTCCACCGTGGCGTAATTGCCCTGCGCGCGCGCCACGACAGATTCAGTAATGGATATAACATCCCGGTCGGAAAGGTCGAAGCCCTCGGCCGCGGCGGCCGCGAGTACACTGTCGGTTACGATTGCGGCCAGGTCATCTCCCTGCCGGATAATCGGGCAACGAATTCCGCGGGACACTGTCCCTACCAGTCTTTGTTTGTTTTCCATGATGAAACTCTCCATTATTTTTATTCATTTTGAAACTTAAATCCCAATTTATAAGTATATCACAAAAGGCATGATATTTCAATGGGTTGCGCTCAAAAAACACGCACATAAGTAAAAAAGCCGTGTACCATACGGGTACACAGCTGTATTTTAATGTTTTTTTCGTCTGCTGACCAGCCATGCAAGGCCAATTGCCGCTGCGCACCATAGCGCATAAGCACAGAATATCAGTCCAACCACTATAAAAAGTCCCGAAAGTATCCCGCCGTCAAGAAAATAAGACACAAACATAGCAATCGCCATACCCAGAGGCACCGCGACCAAAACAAACGGCAAAAACCTGACCCACTTGATGCGTACCCGGGTACACAGCACATACTGTACTGAAAACAATACAATAAAAGATACCGCGGCGATTATTACATAAGAGTAGTCAGTGCCGTTGAAGGTGAAAATATCGTTGAACATACGTGTCTCCTTAGTTTATGTATCGCACCGGTAACGGGACGGCATTTTTTCACTATCCTGTATCCGGTCGCAAAAGGCCGGCAGAGCTTCATTGGCAAATTACACCTGAGCAGCAAAAGTGTTCAAAGCTCGTCGGTGTGCAGTCTTACTCCACCCTCCCGTAAAGAACGCTGGAGTTTTCCGACCATTTCCGCGTCCTGAACGTACATATCGTCAAAAAGTGCGGCGGCAGCACCGGCCGCCTCGCCGGTGACGGCACATGGCGGGATCACGCGCGTAATATCCCACATGCGGTCGGTAACCGATATGTCCCGTCCCGCCGCAAGCAGGTTACGGCAACCGCGCGCAACGATACAACCGAGCGGCAGCTCGTATACCGGGCCACGCGTCCGCCAGTTGCTGATCATCCCTATGCTGTCCTCGCACCGCTCAACATCATACAAGTCAGGAGTTGCAAATCCGCAGATACGGCGGGTCATCCTGAGCTGAGGGACAACAGCCAGCGCATCCGGCAGATACGACGGGTCGGTTGCATGCTTTTTCTGCCAGTCGCCGTAGGTCGCGGCATGCGACAGCTGTACCATCTCACTGATCTCAACTCCGTCTACTCCGGTAAAGCGGCGGTCTGAGAGCAATTTAGGCTGTTTTTTGCCAGCGGCAAGCTGCTCATCGGTGATTTCGGAGCCTCCGAGCATATGGCATTTGCGCTCCTTGGAATTAATGGAATAGTACCACCCGGCGAGCGTGTTTCCACGTGAATACAGCGCGGTCTCGGCTCCGGCAAAAGCCGCAATATCGGCGTCTCCCGTAGCGTCTACGACCGACATTTTTATTTCAATGGCGCTCCGGCCACTTTTGTTTTCGATAACAAGAGCGGTGATACGCTCATCCTCGGTCAGAACGGCGACAACTTGCGAGCCGTAAAGTATCGTGACACCTGCGGAACGCAGCAGCTTTTCGGCTTCAAGCATGAAAAGCGGACCGTTGTACCCTGCTTTGAAGCGCGTAGCGGCTTTTTCTTCATGACTGCCTCCGTCGAGCCAAGGCGTCGGTCGCGCGCATTCGCAGCCGTGCTTTATCGAAAGACGGAGCAATTCCTCTCCGATGCCGTAGACTACCTGCCGACCCATACCGTCGCATATCGGCAGATAGTAGGTGATAAGCCCCAGCGTAGCAAGGCCGCCGAGCGAGAACTCACGCTCAATAAGGCAAACCTCGCTGCCGCGTCTCGCTGCGGCGAGTGCAGCGCTGATCCCGGCTATGCCCCCACCGCATACAGCAACACCGCAGGATAACTTAACGGGTGTTTTCAATGTTTCCGATATAAATTTCATACTCAGCATCCTTTACTGTAAAAACTATATTTATATCCAGCGTACTCTTAATTGCAGGTCTGTTTTGCTTTGTCTGTGGAATACACGAAATATCACCGATATCGTCCAAAAATATAAGAGTTTTTGACGGACAAAGATTATTTTTTAAAAACAGTTTTCATAATCGTTCCGAATTTCGGGGGAATACCGTATAGAAGCACGCCAACACGGTATATCTTTGCGGAAAGGATTCCTACACCTACGGTAGAGGCGATAAGTATAGTAACCGAGATCGCGATCTCATACCAAGCCACCGTGCTCATACAAATTCTTGTAAACATAGCCATAGGTGAAGTGAACGGAATATATGAGCAGACCCTCATCAGAACAGTGTCAACACTTCCGCTTGACATTGAGAACATTACCACAAAGAAAGCGAAAATAAACAGGAATGTGATAGGCAATACCAATGTATTTATATCTTCGAGCTTTGACGCGGTTGAACCGATCGCGCCGTAAAGGAAAGCATAAATAAGAAAGCCGAGGATAAAGAACACCAGCATATAAACAAACAGATCGACGGGGATATTGAACATAGATTGAATTATCACATTGTCTCCCCAAGACGATTTATTGATGTTGTAGAAGATAAGAGCCGAACCGAATACCGCCACAAGTTGCGTAAGTCCCGCTATACAAGACGCAAGCACTTTTCCGAACATCATACTTGTAGGCTTTGCGCTCGTCACCAACAGCTCCATGGCTCTTGAGCTCTTTTCAGCGGCCACATTTGTCGCCACCATTTGTCCGTAAAGCAAAATAACCATATACAAAGCAAAGATCATTATATATGTGTAGAAAAAGTTTTGTATCTGGTCTTTGCCAAGCGTTTCGGTATTGCTCTCGATCTGAACAGACATGATCTCTCCCGCCCGCTCAGGTGTCAGACCGTTCTGCACCATGGCATTTATTCGATAAACCTCTTGCAATACGGTATCAGCAACCCCGGTGTTCATATCGTACATCGAAAGGTTATTCACATAATATGTATAAGAGGACGCACTGTTCATCACAAAAGCGCACTCTGCACTGCCGGAAGTGATCATTGCTTTTATATCATCAACAGTTCCCTCTGATACAGTCACTTTATAATCCGTAAAGGCTTCCGTGAAATACGCCTTTACAAGCTCTGCAAGGTTACTATCCTCTGCATATACGAGCATTACCGAAGGATCGGTAGCATCTGCCGTTCCGTCGTCAGATTTAAAAAGTGAGATGATATTGGGAATAAACATGGCTACGGCAATTGCCGCCACAAGAAAGACCGTGATGCCCACAAAGACTTTATTTCTCAGATAACCTTTGAGTTCAAATTTAAGTATTTTTCCAAACTGTTTCATTGTTCTGCCTCCTTAAACCTGCGCGCCTGCATATTCTACGAAAATGTCGTTAAGAGAAGGCTCAAACACCTTTACCTCGTCAATATCATAATTCTCAACAAGGCGTTTCATCGTTGCTTGCTTATCGTCGGGGGTGGCAAGCTGAATCAGTAGACATCCGTCCTCGCGCACGGTGCAAGCGTCTTTGAAGTCTGCCTTTATCTGTTCGGACTTTGTTGTGCTGACTACCAGGCGGTCGCGCACATAGTTTCTCTTGATGTCGTGAAGATCGCCGTGCAGCACAACCTTGCCAGCATTGATTATTGCGATACTATCACAGAATTCTTCTATGTAACTCATCTGATGGCTTGAAAACAGTACTATTTTGCCTTGCGCTATCTGTTGCTTTACCACATCTTTGAGCAACATGGCATTTACAGGATCAAGTCCCGAAAAAGGCTCGTCAAGTATAACTATATGAGGATCGTGTGCAAGTGCTGTTACCAACTGTATTTTCTGCTGGTTGCCCTTTGAAAGCGTATCAAGGCGTTTATTGCGGTATTCACTCATACCAAGCCTGTCAAGCCAATAATCAACGGCTTTGGTTGCGTCCTTAGTATTCATCCCTTTTAGCTCTGCAAAATACACCAGCTGGTCAATGATGAGCTTTTTGGGATACAGGCCTCTTTCTTCGGGCAGGTAACCGATACCGATATTATCGTAATCAATGGGCTTTCCGTCTACAAGCACCTCGCCGCTATCTGCGGGAAATACGTTCATCAAAATACGGATGGAGGTTGTTTTCCCCGCACCGTTCCTGCCGAGCAGGCCAAAAGCCTTGCCGCCCTCTACCGCAAAGGTTACACCTTTAAGAACTTGTTTTTCTCCAAATGATTTGTTAATGTTTTTTAATTCGAGTCTCATTTTTACCTCTTGCTTTTTGTACCTTTATAAAATCAAAATGCGTGAGTATACCCAGCGTTGAAAAACGCGGTTTTACTTTCGTTTCCGAACAGTTCACATCGCTCGGAATATAACACAAGCAAAGTCAGCTTTTTGCCAACGCCAACCTCGGGCGTATTTATCGACACACAGCCTGACACATAAGCCGCCCAAATAGCATTTCAGTCACTAACAGACAAAATGGGAGTAAGCCTTTGGCTTATTCCCACTCTATAGTAGCCGGAGGCTTTGCTGTGATGTCATACACCACACGGTTGATGCCGTCTACCTCGTTTGTGATACGTGATGAAATGCGCGTCAAAAGGGTATAGGGCAGGCGCGCGTATTCACAGGTCATAAAATCGTTGGTACGGACGGCACGAACGGCCAGCAGACGCTCGTAGGTTCTGAAATCGCCCATAACGCCGACACTGCGCGTATCGGTCAGCACGGCAAAATACTGGTCAACGCGGACTCTCGACCTTCCGACCTCCTGCCGCACAATGGCATCTGCGGCGCGAAGTATGTTCAGCTTTTCCTCGGTTACTTCACCGATTATGCGGATCGCAAGTCCCGGGCCGGGAAACGGCTGACGCCACACCAGCTTTTTGGGCAGTCCGAGCAGCTCTCCGAGCCGGCGCACCTCGTCCTTGAAAAGCCCCGACAATGGCTCCACTACGTCCTCAAAGCCCAGATCCTTTGGCAGACCGCCCACGTTATGATGGCTCTTGATAACTGCAGATTTGTTTTTGCCCGACTCAACTATATCCGGGTAGATGGTCCCCTGCGCCAAAAACTCGGGATTGCCAAGCCGCCGTGCCTCATCCTCAAACGTGCGTGCAAACTCGGCACCGATCAGCTTACGCTTTTGCTCCGGGTCGGTAACGCCTTTAAGACGTGACAAAAAGCGCTCACGTGCATCGACATATACAAAGTTCAGATTGCGCCGTGAGAACACCTGCTTGATCTGATCGGTCTCACCCTGACGCATAAAGCCGTGGTCTATATACACACACACCAGCTGCCCCGGCAGAGCTTCGGACAGCAAGGCCGCACAAACGGATGAATCAACACCTCCGGAAAGGCCCAGCAAAACGCGCTTATTTCCGACCTGCTGTCTTACCGCGGCGATTCGGGTACGCAGATAATCCTCCATAGAATAGTCGCCGGCGGCGTGGCAGATATTGTACAGAAAATTGTGCAGCATATCCTTGCCGTGGACCGAATTTTCGACCTCGGGATGAAACTGCACACCGTACAGTCGCCGCTCGTTGTTCTCAAATGCGGCAACGGGACACAGCGCAGTGTGCGCCGTGACGCGGAAGCCCTCCGGCAACGCATCAACGCGGTCGGTATGACTCATAAGCACGCGCTGATCAGATTCAAGTCCGGCGAAAAGCGCCGAATCGGTGACATCCAGCGTGGCATCAAGCGTACCGTATTCGCTTTGCAAACAGGAAATCACTCGTCCGCCGCACATGTGGCACATCAGCTGCATGCCGTAGCAGATGCCGAGTATCGGCACACCAAGGCGAAACACCTTTTCATCACATGCAGGCGAATCATCGGCATAAACGCTTTGCGGCCCACCGGTAAAGATTATTCCGATAGGCTTCATTGCGGCGAGCTGTTCTACAGGCGTGTCGTACGGCTCTATGACCGAATAAACTCCACATTCCCGCACGCGGCGTGCGATAAGCTCTTTATACTGGCCGCCGAAGTCAAGTATTACAACAGTTTGGTTTGACATATATGCTCCGATATAAACAAAAATTCAATTTAATATATACCACAAAATATTCTCCTTGTCAATAGCTGTCGCGCATATTTTAAACTACGCGGGCATCTTACGGACATACTTCCCTCTGCACAGATCAACACAAAAGCTGACACCGCCCAAAGGCAATGTCAGCTTTGATTTTACGGATATCAGCCCGCCGGCACGTCGACATATGCGACCTTGCCGCTTCCGGGCTTATACGGCAGTGTCAGGCAGATGTTGTGCTCGTCGGCAACAAATACCTCTGCAACACCCAGATTGTGGGCTATATAATAATCGATAGCATAATATCCCGATGTGTTGGTTCCTGCGGTCTGATTTTTCTGATTTGCAGTGCTGGTCGGCCACAGCAGTACCGACGGTTTGAGCAGGCTGTACAGCTCACGCGTTGCACCGTTGTAGCCATGGTGAGACACCTGAACGATGTCGGACTTCAGATAGTCGCCGTACATCTTTGAGATCACATTGGAACCGGCCGTCTGAACATCGCCCAGCCATGTAATGGTCTGACCTCCGATCGTCATGCGCGTAACCATAGTAGAGTCATTGAATACATTCAGAATGGACGGATACAGGTCCTCCTGCGTATACAGTATCTCAATTTCGGCGTTGCGCACCCAGAATTTCATGCCTGTGTGAGGCTTGACCCAGACTATACCGCCATTGACGGCTGCCGATGCCGTCGGAAAATCTTTTTCCATAAAGGCATCCGGGTTATTAGAGTTATAGTAAACTACCGAGTCGGGAACATTGGTAATGAACTGCTCGATCGTCAGCTTTTTGCCGTAGGTCTTGCACAGCTGTAAGAACGACTCGTGATGGTCCCAGTGCGCGTGCGTCATGATCCAGGCAGCAATGACAATATTTCCGTCTTTACGTTCATTGAGCTTGTTGAGCAGGTTGAACAAGCGGACATAGTCGGTGGTGGCTGCACTGTGTCCTCCACTGTCGAACACGATAAAGCTGCCGTCCTCAAGCGTAACGATATAGCACATACCGAAGTTGCCGGTTTCGTTGTATTGCAGTATCATCTGCGTTACCTTGGACTCGGTGATCTTGTCGTAAGCAGGTGCACCGTCGAAATTGGTGGGCAATACGGCATTATTCTTGAGAGCACCGGTAATAAGACGAACTGCGTTGTTGTACTTCACATAGTAAACATGCACCATGTTGGAGTTGTTTGTATAAGTAGCAAACAGATTGCCAACGATTTCATTTTCACAGTACAGATTGTAGCCTGCGGCCTCCAGCTTCTGTCTGTAAGCACGGAACTCAGCCTCTGAGGTATTGGTGTAATAGTATTCAAGCTGTTCGTTGTTGCAGGTAACACAGCCCTCGAACTGCCCTCCGTCGTATTTCGGGACGTCAACAGTCCAGCGTGAATAAGTTTTCGTTGAGCTTGAATTGCTAAGAAATGCAATATTCTTGGTGCCGTCGGCCGCTTTGGTGGTCGATTCCTCAAGAAACTTAATAAACACATCCGCTGCCAGCCCTATCGACTGCTCGTTCCAGCCGGTAACGACGATCTTGTTGCCTATAATGCTGAACCCGTACTCATTTGCAGCGTATTGCTCACGTGCCTGAGCACTCTCCGGGCGAGTTGTAGTGCCGATGAGTATTTCATAAAGGTCGGACGTATCGGTTCCGGGCTTTACCCAGTCAGTTTTGATCCTGATATTGGCACCGGTGAGATCTATGATCTTCTGCCGAACTTTTTTTGCCAGCTCAACCTGATAATCCACCTTGCCGTTGGTATCAGCCACGGCGTCAAGTCCCTCGAGATATACCACGTCGTACTGACACTTATTATTTTTTATCATCTCGATGACCGAGTAATCGGTGTTGAGCACATTCAGCTCGGTCGGGATACGGAAGCCCTCATTGCTTGCAGTGGGCTTTATGTAGCTTTCATAGAAATATGCAACAGCGTCGGCCGTGATGGCGTCGGTGGTGCCGATAATTACGATCTTGTTTCCGACCTGCCTGATGGCATAGCCCGTTCCCTCAATTGAAGACAGCACCTGCTCGCTCTGCGGCCGGTTGGTATATCCGATAAGTATTTCATATGCCTCATCATCGGGCGTACCCTCTTTGATCCAATCGTCCTTTATGCCGATATTGCCGCCGGTAAGTACGTCAATATCCTTTTTGAGCTGAACCACCGAGGCCAGCAGTGTAGACGCAAGCTTTTCAGGACGTATCAATATGTATTTCCCAGCATCAATAAGCTGTCCCTTGTCGGCACTTGCGGCAGTAGTATCACTGCCCGACGTTGTTGTGACCGTACCGATGTCCTGACTGTCTGAACCGTTACCGCCGTCACCCTGTTTACATCCGGCAAGCAACGATACTGTCATCAGCAGGCACAGTAAGATTGCTAATAGTTTCTTCATTGAATGCTTCTACCTTTCAAGATATCAGTGCCGGCGAAATGATACGTACACGGCACACATTGTTAATTATATTTTAACATTTTGCCGTATCAAAGTCAACAACAACCAGAACATACAAATAATTTTTAGCCTTTTGCACAATATTGACCTTCTTGGTTTGGCAACTCTGACATTACCACTTGACATGCGCTTCATACAATGATATAATATTTTTTATGAATATTTTACTGAAAGGTACGGTTTTACAATATGCAGTGGACTTCTCTGAATGATCTGAGAGAAAAATACCTCTCATTTTTTGAGTCCAAAGGGCATCTGCGTCTGCCCTCTTTCCCACTTATTCCCCATAATGACAAATCACTTCTGCTCATCAACTCCGGAATGGCACCCATGAAAAAATACTTCACCGGCGAGGAAGAACCTCCCTGCCACCGCGTTACCACATGTCAGAAGTGTATCCGCACGCCGGATCTTGAGCGCGTCGGTCATACAGCACGCCACGGCACTTTTTTTGAAATGCTGGGCAACTTCTCTTTTGGCGACTATTTTAAGGACCAGGCCATTCCGTGGGCATGGGAGTTCCTTACCGAGGTACTGGAGATCCCGGCCGACCGCCTGTGGCCGTCCATTTATGAAAACGATGAAGAGGCCTACCATATCTGGCTGGATAAGATCGGAGTCCCCGCCGAGCACATTGTACGGCTGGG
>URHI01000025.1 GCA_900547565.1 uncultured Eubacteriales bacterium
TACTTGCCGAGCGTGGAGTTATTAACGGTAGCATACTAGCAATACCCGACGGAGTATCTGTTATTGTTGATGATGCAAACAAATGACGTTTAAGTCAAAATGATATCCGACACCGCGAGGGAAGGGCTGTTTTGATTTGATTTGGTCAAAACAGCCTTTTTTTGTTGAAATTCAGGCCTGTATTGTGAATTTTGGACATATTGTTAAATAATAAACAGGCATATTTTTACGTTGTTGAAAAACGGCGGTAGCGGCGTGCAAAGCATATAAAAATTCTGGTAAAAGTTAATGCGCAAATTTTAGGGTAGTGTGACGGACTTACTGGGTAGGGGATTTGTTGACATTGCATTGTCCGGAATGTTATAATTAACATAAAGTCATATGGCGGTGGATAAACGGCCACCGTACGAAAAAGAAAGGTCATAATCAGAATGAAACGTATTTTTATCGTATTGCTTGTGTTGATCATGTGTGCCGCGATGTTTGCCTGCGCGTCGGAGCGCGGTGCTTCGGACAGTACTTCTGATCAGAGTACATCTGCTTCATCGGAAAATCCGGGCGGCGACACGTCTGTCACGGACACCGTTGCCGACCATCTTGACAGACTTCCCGATGCGGATTACGGTAACACGGATTTCAATATCCTTATCCGTACCAACAAAAAATGGGAAATGTACGCCGACGATATCAACGGTCAGACCGTGAATGACGCGGTATACAACCGTAATCTCCGCGTTGCCGAAAAATACAAGGTCAGGCTGAACATGATAGACGTTGCCGGCGACTGGAACAACCGCGAAAACTTCAAAAAGACGGTGACTGCAAGCGTTCTTGCCAACGACGGCATGTATGATCTTGTCGCCGGGTATATGGCTTACGTACCGTCACTTGCCGTCGACGGAAATTTCCTTGATCTCAACTGCATTGACACCATTGATATGAGCAATGTGTGGTGGGCAGACGGATTTGTTGAAAACAATACCGTAAACGGCAAGCTGTTCTATGCGGTCGGCGACATTTCACTCACTATGTGGGACGGGTTGTTTTCCATATTTTTTAACAAGGATATAGCCGAGTCGCACGGGGTCGGCAATCTTTACGACACCGTGCGGAACAAAGCGTGGACGCTTGAGAAAATGCTGCAGCTGAGCACCAACATTTATTCCGACAGCGACAGCAACGCCGACAAGAGCGGCGGTGATACCTTCGGCTTTGTCACTTACGTCACCGGACTTCGTCCCATGGTGTACACCTCCGGCCTTCGCATCTGCCAGGTCAATGACGATGGTACTGCGGCCATGACGCTCAACGGTGAAAAGTACATTAATCTTTACAACACCATGTATCAGGCGCTAATCAATACAAATGACAGCTTTTACACAAGCGTTTCGGATGGGTATAAGGTATTCAGCGAACAGCGGGCATTATTTTACACTGCGCGCAACTGGGATGCCGAGAGTCTGCGGCAGCTGGAGGTCAACTTCGGCATACTGCCGTTCCCGCTTTATGACGAGGCACAGGAAAATTATATTTCTGTCACTGATGATGCCTGCTCAATGTTCTCGGTCGTGACTACGGCGAAAAATCCCGAAATGAGCGGCAGACTGCTTGAAGCGCTGTCGGCCGAGAGTGCGAGTGCGATCATTCCCGAATACTATGACTCTATTCTGAAATACCGCAACACTACTGACGAGGACTCCGCACTTATGCTGGATCTTCTGCGTGAAACGCTGTTCATTGATTTCGGTTACGTTCATTCAAACACTATCGGCGGGCCGTTTCAGTTTTTCAGCGACGCGCTCGGCACGGGTCAGGCTTCGATTACCGGAGTATTCAAGGCGCAGAACATAAGCTATCAGAAAAAGCTGGATCAGATGATGCAGGCATACAGTGAAGATAAATAATATTCCGGAGGGCAGGATTCATGCAACTTTTAAGAGACGCAACAATTATTATTGGCTCGGATGCCGCGGAGAGCGAGCGCCGTGCGGCCGTTCACATACAGACATACATCAAATTGGTGTGCGGAGTAAAACTTGCTGTACTTACCGACAAGGCTCCGCCGCGAGACTATGAGATAGTTGTCGGCAGGACCGAGCGTGAGGAGACAGACGGTCTTGATTTTGCCCGCTCGTCCGGACGTAATCTTGAATATATGATAAAGTCATACGGCAAGCGGCTGTATGTGACCGGCTTCGGTATCCCTGTGCCGGACAGTGAAAATCTTCAGCCTGCGGCGTACAGATATTTCGAGCCGGGGGCGCTCGGAACGCTGTACGCAGGCTATACCTTTGTTGAAAAGGTGCTGGACTACGATTTTATGCTACCCGAGTACACCGACATTCCCGACCGCCCTGATCTGCCGTTCCCCGAGGACTTCAGCTTTGAGTACACACGTGACTCGCTGTGCTCACCTGTTGTGCGCCGCTTTGACGGCACGGCTATGTACATGCTGCCGGTCTCATGTCACCCCGATTGGAATATCATGAGTTTTGTTTTCCGCACGCGACAGGGAAGGCTGGTGGTTATCGACGGCGGCTTTGCCGACGAGCGCGACACGTTCATGAAGGTGTTGCACCAGCTGGTGCCGGATGAAAAACCGGTCATATCCGCATGGCTGTTCACACACATGCATATTGACCACTACGGTATACTCGACAGTCTTATTACCGACGCTGCCGAGGGGCGGGATATCCCGGTAAGGGTCGAAAACCTGTACATGCACCCGCTTGACGAGGAGTTTTATATGACGCTGTCCAAGGAAGCAAATCCCGCGTTTGCCAAGGTACGCAACAACCTCATGCGTGCCGACAAGGTGCTTGGGTGTGCTGTCCATATGGTCGGGGAGAACGAAGTGTTCGGAGTTGATGAGCTGTCGTTCAAGGTGCTGCGAGTGCCGTCCATGGCCGATGCACGGGAAATGAATATGAACGATTCGAGCGTGGTATACAAGCTGACGGTTGACGGTGGACAGACTATACTTTTTCTCGGTGACGGCGAGCGGGTGTGCAGCCGCGACCTGCTGGCTCGCCAGCGTGACGAGCTGCCGTGCGATGTGGTTCAGGTCGGACATCACGGCGTGCTGAGTGTGTCGCAGGAATGTTATCGCGTCATAAACGCCAAATATTATTTGTGGCAGCTCGGCAAGCGCTATTATTATTCGGATCAGGGAGACGGAATCGGTTCGTTCAATATCGGTATGCTGCGCACGCGCCGCTGGATACGTCAGATGGGTGTTCCGCGCGAGCATATACTGTTTGATCTTGACGGTACACTGTCGATTGAATTGCCTATTAAGGATTGATCGTCACGGAGGAGAATTATGATAAACAAATATGACTATTTCGACGCATGGACCAAATGCGGAAATCCATTTATGGAGCAAGGTATCAGCCCGGATGACACGGTCAGGGAGCTGGCCTCATACGGTATCCGCCGTGGCGTGATGATATTGAAGGAACAGCTGTATTATAATGTTCATGACGCCGCACTTAAGGTTCAGGAGGTCATAAGTGCTTATCCGGACTTTCGAGGACTGCTTACCGTTGTTCCGTCGGTTACGGGCGAGATGCCCGATGCCGGACAAACGCTGGCACACTTACCTGCTCATATTGTCGGTATAACGCTCAGGCTGGACTGGTATCGCATACCCGCCCGCGCCGTATTTCTGGACGACTGGTACAGTGCCGCAGAGAATTATCACGTGCCGGTGTGGTACCGCGCCGAAAATATGGAAGGGCTGTGCTATGTTGCCGACGTGCTTGAGCATTATCCAAAGCTGAACATGGTGCTTTCGGTCAGTGAAATGTGGCCCAATGCCCGCAAAATATTCCCGCTTGCACTGAAATACCGAGGACTTAAGATGTGCATGGCTGATTTTTATTGGCTGGGCGGCATTGAGAATTTTTGTCAGCGTGTTGGAGCCGAACAGCTGGTGTTTTCAACCGATTATCCGCGCAAATACCCCGGCTCTGCCACCATGATGCTGGCTCAGGCCGAAATAAGTGAGCGCGAAAAGCAAATGATTGCGCACCAAAACATGGAAAAGCTGATAGGGGGGATATGCTGTGATTAACCTTAACTCGAGTGTGGCGCGGGAGCTTGCCGAGCACGGACGTTCGGAGCAGTGTCCGATACTTGATATGCACTGCCACATGTTCCCGTATTACGGCGCTTTCATGCCGGCGGACACACCCGAAAAAATGCTGCACTTTATGGACCGCTCAAATGTAAAGCTGGCGGTCTTCAGCTCGCACAGTGCGCTCAATGAGGGCAGAGATTTTATCCGCGGCGATATTGAGGTCGCCCGAAAGTATCCCGGCAGATTTCTGTGCTATTACCCCGTGCTCAGCAAAGTGCTTGACACCGAAAACGATCTGCGTGAGCTTGACTCCAATCCGGAATACATCGGACTCAAGTTGTTATGCGATTATTACGGTGTTGCCATGTCGGATGACCAACACACTCCGTTCTTCGAATATGCTGACGCACGGAGGCTGCCGGTTCTGTTCCACACCTGGGGGCACAGCAAATTAAACGGCTGTGAGGAGCTTGAAAAGGTGTGTCGGAAATATCGCAACATGACTGTGGTGGTCGGACATTCGCTGTACGGCCAGATACCTGAGGCAGTGAGACTTGCGCGCGAATATCCCAATATAATGCTTGAAATGACGGCATTGTTGCCGTGGCGGGGCAATGTTGAGCACATACTCGACGCCGGTATGAGCGACAGGATCGTATTCGGAGTTGATAACCCATGGTTTTCATACGATGCATATACCGGCAGTCTGATTTCCACCGGGATCGGAGATGATGAGCTGAAAAACATACTCTACCGCAATGCTGTCCGTGTACTGAAGCGGGCGGGAGTCACACTTCCGCAGTATCCTGAGGACTGAGCGCATGGATATTTCCCGTTACATTGCTCAGGTAAGTGAAAAGCCGCTTGACCGTATATGTACCGATGGCGGGTTGTGCGGCATTTTCCGTACTATCGCCGTCATAGGTGACAGTCTGTCCTCCGGCACCATGGAGTGCACTGATGACGACGGCAAGACTCATTACCCGGAGTTCTATGAATACTCGTGGGGACAGTATATTGCCCGTGCCATCGGAATGACCTTATATAATTTTTCAAAGGGCGGCATGACGGCCAAGGAATATGTCGAAAGCTTTGCTGAGAATCGAGGGTACTGGAATCCGGCGCTTGGGGCACAGGCGTATATACTGGCTCTGGGGTGCAACGATATTGACAAGAACCCCGATGTCGGCAGCATGTCAGACATATGCCCCGACGATTATTCCCGGAACGCAGACACCTTTGCCGGGAATTATGCACGTATTATACAGCGCTATAAGCAAATTCAGCCGAACGCCAAGTTTTTTGTTGTGACAATGCCGCGCGACGGCTGTGATGACGCACGCAACGCAATATGCAGCTCTCATGCGGACCTTCTGCGCGGTATGGCTGGGATGTTTGAAAATACCTATGTCATAGATCTGAACCGCTATGCCCCGGTGTATGATACCGGCTTCCGGAGCTCATTTTATCTTGGACGGACACACATGAATCCGGCCGGATATATACTTACTGCCCATATGATATCATCTTATATAGATTATATAATACGGCATAACCCCGATGATTTTGCGCAGGTGGGCTTCATTGGCACGCCATACCGTTATGATGTACCAACTTTACGTAAAACATAAGGAGATATCTGATGATTGACCACAGGGTTATACGTTCTTTTCTGATTTTTCTTGCCGCACTGATGTGCGTGAGCGCCATCGCTTGTACACGTAACAACAGTGCTCAGGTTGACACAACCACAGCAGCCTTCTCGGATTCCTCTTTGGCAGAAACAACACAGCAGAGCTATCTTGAAAGTCTTCCGGACGCCGATTACGGCAACCGAGCTTTCAATATTCTCGTACGCACACACAAAAAGTGGGAGATGCACGCACCAGACATAAACGGGCAGACTGTCAATGATGCGGTTCATGCCCGCAATATCGCAGTGAGCGACAAATACAATGTCATACTTAACATCATCGATGTGGCCGGCACATGGAATTCACGCGACAACTTCAAAAAGACGGTCAGCGCCAGTGTGCTTGCCGATGATGGCATGTACGATCTTGTTGCAAGCTGTATGTTTTACATGGCCGACCTGACAACCGAGAATTATTTTGCCAACCTGCTTGATATTGACACTCTCAATCTGAGCAATAATTGGTGGGCATCCGGTTTTGTGGAAAACAATACCGTCAACAATAAGCTGTACTACACCGTCGGGGAGGTATGTCTGACCATGTGGGACGGCATGTTTGTAATCGACTTTAACAAGGATATGGCCGAACAGCTGGGGCTACCCGATATGTATCAGCTGGTCAAGGATAAAAAATGGACGCTCGACAAGCTGTTTGAGTTTTCCGCTAACCGATACATTGACAATAATAGCGGCGGTACCAAGGACGACGGCGATACATACGGTTTCGTTACCAATGTCAACTGCCTGCGCCCGGTGATATACACCTCCGGTCTGCGCATATGCAAACTAAACGCCGATAACACCGCCACCATGACGCTGGGAGGAGAAAAATATCAGAATCTGTACAAAAAGCTGTATAACAATCTTCTTGAAACAGATTCATGCTATTACATGGCCGACACAGAGGCAAGCCTGAAGCTATTCAGCGAGGAGCGCACTCTGTTTTACTCCGCACGCAACTGGAACTGTGAGGGGCTACGCAAGCTGGAGATAAATTTCGGCATACTTCCGTATCCCATGTACGATGAAGGGCAGGAAAATTACATTTCAGTTACTGACGGCGACTGCTCGATGTTTTCAATCCTCAGTCGCGTGCGGGATGCCGATATGAGCGGCAGAATACTCGAGGCGCTGAGCGCCGAGAGCGCATATTCGGTTATTCCGCAATATTACGACTCAATTCTCAAGTACCGCAACGTCAACGACGAGGAGTCGGGTGAAATGCTTGACCTGATACGTGACACGCTGTTTATTGATTTCGGATTTGTTCACTCGCAGTCGATAGGTATGCCGTATCTGTTCCTGACAAATGCGCTCAGCGCCAAGCAAGGTTCAATATCCGGCGTATTCAAGGCGGAAAACGTCAAATACCAGAAACAGCTTGACATTATGATGCAGGCTTACGCCAAGGACAGCTGATATCTTTACGGTAAAAAAATAAAATATAAAACGGAGGCAAACATGAAAAAAGCATTTGTTCTGATTATTGCACTGGCAACGCTGGTGGCTTGCCTTGCGATTCCGGTCGGCGCGGCTGACGGAGACATCATTTACAGCGAGGATTTCAACTCGGCAAAGACGCTTGAAGAAATCGGCTGGACGGTCGAAAATGCACTGACCACATCGTCGGCCAAGTACACATTTGAAGGCGGTCAGTTGGTTATCGACAATCTTGATTCCACGGTCGGTACTTCGGTTGACAGCTTTGCCACCATCATTGATGGCGAGCTTATGAAGCCATATACTGCGGCTGATTATTCTTATCAGTGCACAGTGACCTATCTTGAGGCTGAGAATTCGGAACGTTACATGGCCTTCTTGGTCAACTACGACGGCGGTGGAAATTATTATTCGGTTGCGCCGATCAAGGCTTGCGGTTACGGCGCCAACCAGGCGCGTTTTATGGGCAAGTGGACGGGCGCTTACAAATGGAACTGCATGGATGAGCCGGGTAGCGGTCTGTGGATGTCGTCGCTGGACAAGGCAGACACTGTTGATGTTCCCATGATCACCAAGCTGTACGGCGAGGAATTCGATAAGGCATCCTACGCCATGCTTGGCCGGACCTTCACCGTCAGAGTGCAGGTCAGTACCGACAGGGGGCAGACTGTTTATATTACCCCGCTGGACGGTGTTAATGCCAGTAAAGAGATAAAGGTTTCGGAATACGGCCCGGAAGCATACGCTCTTTGGGGATGTACCGATGCATATGGGATTGGCATTATGACCTCGCTCAAGGTGAAGCTGGCGCTTGACGATCTTATCGTCTGGACGGGCACAGGTGCCGCACCGTCCATGCCGGTGAGCAACGTGCGTCCGTCAACTCCTGCTGAGACGACGGCAGACACTACATCGGCGGGGCCCGCCGACACCACGACTGCCGCGCCGGTTGACACCACGACTGCCGCGCCGGTTGACACCACGACCGTCCCCAAGGACACCTCCACGGCAGTTCCATCCGATACCACAACCGCTTCACTGTCGGACACTGCGACTCCATCCGTTACGACCACCGCCCCCGCAGACGACAGCAAGGGTTGCGGAGGCTCGGTAATTCCGACATTTGGGCTTGCAGGCTTTGCGGCAATAATCGCAATTGCCGGAGTTGCCAAAAAGAATAAAGAATAATTTATGTCACGCATCAAAATACATACGAGAATATTGGCGCTGACGTTGTGCTTTGTGATATTGATCCCGGCGCTTTTGAGCTGTGACTCACGCACATCTCCCAATGATCCGGCCGCCGTCACAACCGAATCCGGGGGCACCGAACAGTTGTCAGGCAACCTGCTTGCGATAGATTTTTCGGCATATACGCTGGTGCGCCCCGAGGTATGCAGTTCAACACTGCTTTCCGCGGCCTCACAGCTGAAAAAGTCGATCGACAGCATCACCGGCTCTGACCTTGCCATAAAGGACGATTTTGTCAAAAAAGGGACCGAGCTGCCGGATGATGCCCGCGAGATAGTTGTCGGTGCCACAAACCGGCCGCAGAGCACCGATGCGCTGGCGGGACTTAGCGGCGACAGCTTTGTCATTGCTGTCATGGGCAGCCGCATAGTAATAAACGGCACTACCGACTACATTATCGCGCAGGGCATGAATTATTTTGTGGAAAACTATGTACGTCCCAATGTGACTGGCAGCGCAAGCATAAGTCTTGACTCCGGGTTGCGCTTTGTAAGCTCACCGTATTCTTCCGTTTCGCTGATACAAGGCGGTAAGTGCCGATATACCGTGGTATACAGTTCCGAGCTTGATCCTACCGCGGATGAAAACGGCAAGGTGGATTATCAGGTCATGCTGGCGCAGAAGGTGATGAAAAAAATAAATGAAATCACCGGTGCCGCTGTCAGCCTTAAGGACGACTGGGTAAAGAACGGAACAGATACCGACTCAATGTACGAAATACTTATCGGAACAACATCAAGGCCGCAGTCGCTCGAGGTGCGTGACAGCCTCGGTATAGAGCAGTACGGCATCCGGGTCATCGGTAATAAGATAGTGGTCACAGGCTGGAACGAGCAGTCGATAGGACTTGCCGTGGACGATTTTTGCAGGCTGCTGTCCGAGAGTACGGTAAAAGATGATAAAGGCGGCAGCAACATCATACTGCTGTCGGACTACTCACAGACGGCATCGTATTCCGGCTGGACAGTAGACATTCCGGCATTTGAAGGCGGAAAGCTGGACGGCAGTGTCACCTGCAATCACGATCAACTCGAGTATTATTATACAGACGCTACCGAGCAGACGTTTCGTGACTACAGAAAAAAGCTGGAGGCGGCAGGGTATCGGCTGTACTGCGAAAACGCCATAGAAGGCAATCTGTTTGCAACGTACACCAACGAAACGAATATTATACATGCTTACTATGTCAAACATTCGGGTGTTGTACGCCTTATTACCGGGGCGCTAAAATCGTCGCCCGCACTGCCGGATAACGTGTCTGGACGGCCGGAGTATACCAAGGTGGCCGAGCCGGCTGTCACCCAAATGGTGTTGGACTACGACGAAGGCGATCTTGGTAACTGCTACATTCTGACGCTGGAGGACGGTAGCTTTATCGTGTTCGACGGTGGCTGTAATGTCGGCCAAAAGGACCACATACGGTTATACAATCTGCTCAAAAAGCTCAACAAGCGCCCGGACGGCAAGATAGTCATTGCAGCCTGGGTACTGTCGCATGTTCACGCAGATCATTTCTTGGGATTTTATCAGATGTGCATTACCTACGGAACCGACATAAAAGTGGAACAGCTGATATGCAATACCCCGGACGAGACGGTATACTACAATTCCTATAATCCGAATCTGTACATGGAAAACGGCACTTTTGAAAAAGCGGCCAAGGCGGTCGGCGGCATAAGACTGGTCAAGCCGCACACGGGAATGAAATTCTGGGTGCGCAACGTCGAGTTTGAGGTGCTGTATACGCAGGAGGATCTGTACCCCAGCAGGTTAAATTTCTTCAACGAGTCCACTATGGTGGTAAGGACCACTGTGGCGGGGCAGAGCATAATCTGGCTGGGGGATATACGCGAGCTTGCATCAGAGACTTTGTGCAAAATGTATGGTGATTATCTGAAAAGTGATATAGTGCAGGTCGCACATCACGGCTGGGACGGAGCAACTGTTCAGCTTTACAGTCTGATACGGGCTGAGGTGGCACTGTGGCCCTGCAGCATGAATCAATACAAAAGCCAGACGGCCGGTACGCGAAATGACTGGTTTTATCCGACCAACTACTACCTTGTTAATAATACCGGCCTTAAGGAGGTATTTGTGGCCGACATTCACAACGTAACTCTTCCGCTGCCGTATAAAGCGGGCAGCGGCAGGGCAGTACAGTTCGATGTCCCGTTGTCATGATACCAGATACGAAAATACCCTCCGGGAGCACTGCCCGGAGGGATATTTTCATGCATTATCTCAGCGTTTTGTATGCCTGACGAAATAACGCCCGCAATGGACGTTTCTCAAATACGGCATCTGCGGGCGTTTGATAATCACTCGGCTTTTCTGATTTCGGTTCTGACCTGATCGGCAGAATCCACCTTTATATAATGATAGCGGCAGTCGAGATACGACTGATTTTCCTCGACCCTGCGTACCATTTGGTCATAAACTCGGTTGCGCAGCTCCTCGACTGCCTGACGGTGCGGCAGATCGGGGTTGGGATAAAATGGGCCATCAAAATATATTACCGGCTTGGAGCGGCCGTCCTTTCGTTTGCGGTATACGGTGGTTTTGACAAAACATGGTGCGTTGAGTTTTACCGGATAATAAAATGAAACGCTCGGAAAACTGCGGATCTTATTGTATTTCGGCCAGATGTGCGCTTCGGGGAATATTGCAATTGGACAGCCGCGCTCATACAGTGTGTTTATGCTTTCAATAAAATCTGCGTAGTTGTTTTTTGAGCAGGGCGTCGGCAACGCACCAAGCAGACGTACAAGCGTTTTCATTCCCTTGATGCTGATAGAGTCAGGGTGTGCGACGGTGTAGCACTGCCTGGGATAAGCGGACAGCGGCGCACTCACGGCGTCCATGACGCGGGAGGTGTGGTTGCTGTATATAAAGCAACCATGGCTTTTGTCATTCCGGCGGCGGATGATCTTTTTGTTTTTCATGGGAATATGGGCGAAGGTATGCTCTCCAAGCGAGATAATAAACAAAATAAAATGATATACTATCGGCTTCATTACGCGGAAGACGGGATTTTGTGGGAGATACTTGAAATCGTCAGGCGTTTTCCGGGAGTCGATGCCCGTGTTGGCAAAATCATCGTTGATCTCATCAAAATAATAGTAGAAATATTCTTTATTTTTCATCCGTGATGTCCTTTGAAAATGAAAATCATGTAAAAGTGCCGTTTCAAGTATTATATCATATATGCGTCCAAAAAGCAACCTCGTGATGTAAGATAGTTAAACCGTGCATAAGCAATTGGCTTTGTACGGTATGCCGGCAGTGCACATATCTCCTCTTGACGCGGTGCGCTTTTTTTGATATAATTGGAATATAAAGCGTAATATTTGCATAGTCGTGCCAAAATGCCGCATATTGCGGACAAATATTTGCATATTTGCGAAAGGACAGACCATGATATACCAGCCGCCGTTTTTCGGAGAAAATAAATATCTTGTATCAACGCACTATACCGAGTTCCCATATCACTGGCACAAGGAGATAGAGGTGTTATGGTGTGTGCAGGGAAGTGTCAGCGTACACATTGAGGGAAAGGAATACCGCCTTGAGACCGGAGAGGGGGTCTTTATAAACAGTGCAGAGGAGCACAGCATCTCCTCGTTCAAGGATAACGGCAAGCTGTTGGTTATCGAGGTAGGAGAGGCATTGCTCGGCAAACGCTTCAGTTTGTTTCTCGACCATGTTTACCCCGTACACAGGCTACCGTTGGAAGGCGGAGAAGACTGGCAGAATGAGATCAGGCGTTTGCTCAGCGGGCTGTTGCGGGAATATCCGTCGGGGCATATGTCGGAGGGAAGGCTGTTGGTCCGCGGATATCTGTATGAGCTGACCGGGTTGCTGTACCGTCACCTCCCCATGATAGATGTGAATAACGAAAAGCAGAAAAAGCAGTTGATGTACTTAATGAATATTCAGCCTGCGCTGGATTATACAGAGCATAATTTCGGCAATCAGATTACGGTCGGCATGGCAGCCAACGCCGCAAATTATGAGCGTACCAGCTTTTGCCGCGTCTTCCGCATGGCCACGGGCGTGACGTTTTTGCAGTATCTCAACAGTCGCCGCATAGATGAAGCCAAAATGCTGCTGCGCGGCAGTGCGCTGTCAATTCAGGAGATCGGCGAGCGGTGCGGCATGCCGCGAGCGAAAACATTCAGCCGCGTATTTCGGCAGTATTGCGGCATGACGCCGTCCGAGTATCGCAGGGGACACTGATGATGTGTGTTATTGTCCGCAATAAAACAAAGCCGCAGAGCTGTATTGATCTGCGGCTTATAATATTTATGAATGTTTATGTATGATTGCGTCGGCGGGGAGGCCGTGAAAACTCCTCGCCGTGGCCCAGCTCTCCGTTTTCATCTTCACCAAGATAGCGGCGCGCCTGAGTTGAAAACAGTTCAAAATAGCGTCCGCGGTTGGCCATCAGCTGTTTGTGGTCGCCTTCCTCGATTATCTGTCCGTATTCCAGCACCACGATTTTTGACGCTACCGTTGCACTTGACAGCCTGTGGGATACGAAAATAGTCATTTTGTCCTTGCGCAGCTTGTCAAATTGGTTGAAGATCTCCTGCTCCGACATGGGGTCGAGAGAAGCTGTCGGTTCATCGAGAATAAGTATATCCGAATCACTGTAGAAGGCGCGCGCAACAGCCAGCTTTTGCCACTGTCCGCCGGACAGCTCTATTCCGTTTTGCTCGAAAATACGCATGAGCGGTGTGTCATAGCCTTCCGGCAGACGGGAAATGTATTCGTCAGCTGCGCTCTGTATCGCGGCATCGCGAATTTCGTCAGGATCTGATGGCTTGGAAATATCTCCGAAGTGAATGTTATCCGAAACTGTTACGGCGTACTTGCCGAAGTCCTGGAAAATTATTCCGAACAGACGGTACAGGTCCTTTACATCGTACTCGCGAATGTCACGGCCGTCCAGCAGTATACGTCCTTCGGTTGGATCGTAAAGCCGCGTCAGCAGCTTAATAAGCGTTGTTTTTCCGGCACCGTTCAGACCCACCAGCACAACTGTTTCGCCCGGGCGCAGTGTAAGGTTGATGTTTTTCAACACCATACGGTCGGTCCCGGGGTAGGCAAAGCTGACGTTTTCAAACACAACCGTGTGCGGTACATTGTGATGAACCGGCTCGGGCGGCTGCTTGGCAGAAACGATTGTCTGTTTTTCCTTCATGAACGAGATCAGGTTGTCTATGAACAATGTTCCTTCGTATATGGTTGCCGACACGCTGATAAGCGATGTTACCCCGCTTGCAATGGAGGAAAGCGCCCCGGTGTAGAGCGAATAATCACCGATTTTGAACAGTCCGCGGAACACTCCGAGTGCTATCAGCGCGTAGCAGAAGCAGTTTACCAATGCGGAAATTACCGCAATTACTATGTGCCACACGCTTTCCTGCAGTATAAGCCTGCGCAGCCCGGAATAATAGTGCGCGAACACATTGTCATATCGCTGGATAAATGTGTCTGAAAGGTCGTACATGCGTATTTCCTTGATCATGTCCTTGTTGACCAGCAGATTTGAATAATAGTTCATCTGGCGCCGGTCCTTGGAGCGGAAGCGCATGTAATTGAAATTCTTTTTGCGGTATATGAAGCTGATTATTGCCGACGGCACCGACACGACGGCAATCAGAAGTGCCGTCCACCACATACCCGGCGCAGTGGCCAGTATAATAATGTAGCTGACAAGGCTTATGGTGGTGCTTATTACCGAAAATGTCGAGCTGAGTATCGATATCGGGCGGTTACCCGCCTCACGGTTGGCATTTTCCAGCTTTTCGTAGAAATCCGGAATATCAAACGAGGCGAGGTCGAGCGTTTTTGCCTTATTCATGATCTCCAGCTTGACGTAGCGTACCACTTTTTCACCGGCAATACGCGTTACGGCGTTTGAAATGCGGTTGACCACTCGGTTCAGTATTCGGTAAGAAAACAGTATGATAAGCAGCGCAAATACAGCCGATCCAACAAAATCTCTTACGGACTCAATGCCGGTTGACAGCTGATAATCGGATTGCAGCTGGTTGAGTATGTTTTTTGATATTAGCGAGCCGACCACGGGCATAACGCCCTCAAACAGTGCCACGAAGCACATCATGAACAGTATCCACGGCCCCGACTTCCATACAAGTCCGAAAATATAGAACAGTCGGTAGAAAAAACCGCCGAACAGCTCACGCAGAAAACGCGGGACATCACGTATGTTCTTGGGGGGAGAAACACGCTCGTACTTGAAATTGCTGCCGGGGCCGGGACCGGGGCCCATAGATCCTGTCATATACATTCCTTCTTTACTGTTTATTTTAGCGAGGCTATTATATCACAAAATAGTTGCACGCGCAACCATTTTAAAGAAAAAAGTTAAAATCATGTTGATTTTTTATGAGTAATAGTGTACAATGAAAGAAAACGAAAGGACTTTTGCATTATGAAGCCATGCTTTGTCCCGGCAGACATTTTATTGCCGGATTTCAAATATACAGACGGAGAAAAATGGGCAGTAGTCGCATGCGATCAGTTCACCAGCCAACCGGAATACTGGGAGGCTGCCCGCCGTTTTGTCGGAAACGCACCCTCAACGCTTGACCTTATACTTCCCGAGGCCTATCTCGATCGGCAGGACGAGTTGCTGCCCGATATCTCGCGTCATATGGAGCAGTACAGTAAGACATTGCTGCGCGAGCATCGCTCAACATACATATATATTGAGCGCACACAGTCGGACGGACGTGTCAGACGCGGTCTGGTCGGTGCCGTTGATCTTGAATGCTACGACTGGCACCGCGGCGCGACGACCGCTGTCCGCGCTACCGAGGGCACGGTGCCGGAGCGAATACCGCCCCGCGTCCGTATACGCGAGAGTGCTTCTATAGAGCTGCCGCACATCATGCTGCTCATAGATGACCCCACACGTCACATTATCGAGTCGCTGACGGCGCTCAAAGAACAGCTGACACCTGCTTATAATTTCGACCTTATGGCAGGGGGCGGACATGTACGCGGCTGGTTCGTCGGCGGCGACCGTGCCGCTTGGCTGACGGAGGCCATTTCGTCGCTTTCGGGCGATGGGGGAATGACGATCGCGGTCGGTGACGGCAATCATTCGTTGGCAACCGCCAAAACAGTGTATGAAAATCTCAAGTCCCGCATAGGCGCCGCCGCGGCCTCACACCCCGCGCGTTATGCGCTGGCCGAGTTGGTCAATATACATGACGACGCACTTGATTTCGAACCCATCTACCGTACGGTTTCGGGCGTTCCGGCAGAGCAGTTTATCTCGGATCTTGAAGCATATATTGCGTCACTTGGCGGTAATGAGTCACCGCAGCAGATTGAATACGTGTGCGGCCGTCTGTCCGGTACTATTAAGGTCAGCCGCCCTGTTTCCAGCCTTACGGTCGGAACGGTACAGCACTTCCTGGATGAATATGTCCCGGCTCATGACGGCTGTGAGGTCGACTATATTCACGGTGAAGCTAATGTCCGTGAGCTGGCGGCGTCCGGCGCGTGCGTGGGGCTGTTGTTCGACGGCATGGCAAAGTCGGAGCTTTTCCGTGCGGTCGAGCTTGACGGTGCGCTTCCACGTAAGACATTTTCCATGGGCCATGCCGAGGATAAGCGTTATTATATTGAGGCACGCCGCATAATCGAGTGACGGAGTATCAAAAAATCGGCACCATATTAAAAAAATTTGAAAAAACTATTGCAAAAAACAAAAATATATGGTATAATCCTTTGGTAATGTGTGAATTAGTCATTTTACCGTAAAGCGAGGTGTTAAATAATGAAGGAAGGTATCCATCCCCAGTACCAAGAAACCGTAATCAAATGTGCTTGCGGCGAAACTGTGAAGACCAGATCCACCAAAGGCGGAGAGATCAGAGTTGATATCTGCTCCAAGTGCCATCCCTTCTTCACTGGTAAGCAGAAATTCGTGGATTCCGGCGGACGTGTCGATAAGTTCAAAAAGAGACTCGAAACCAGCGGAAAATAAAATCGAAAAAAATGCAGGCAAGGAATGTCGCCGTCAGTGGCGCATTGCTTGCCGATTTTTATGCCGGAGGTGATAACTATGGAAAACATTGAAATGACAAAAGCAGTGCTTGTGGCACTTGCACCGACGACACGAGAGTCCGAGGCGGCAGAGCGGTCGCTTTGTGAGCTGGAGCGCCTGCTTGACACGGCAGGAGGGCAGTGCGCCGCAAAGATGATACAGGTGCGTGACAATCCTGAGCCGGCGACCTATATCGGAAGCGGAAAGCTCGGTGAGCTGGCCGAGCTGTGCCGCGCGCAGGAGGTAGGGCTGGTGGTATTTGACTGTGAGCTGTCGCCGTCGCAGATACGCAACATTGAGGACGGTCTTGGCGATGATGTGCGCGTAATAGACCGCTCAATGCTGATACTTGACATATTTGCCCTTCATGCCACAACGGGCGAGGGCAAGCTGCAGGTCGAACTGGCACAGCTCAAATATTCAGCCCCCAGGCTCACCGGTCACGGAAAAGACATGTCACGTTTGGGCGGCGGTATCGGCACGCGAGGACCGGGTGAGAGCAAGCTGGAGTCAGACCGCCGGCATCTCAAGCGCCGTATCGACGCGCTGGAGCAGGAGCTGGAGCGCCTGGAGAAAAACCGCCGTACAATGCGTACATCACGTGAGCGCAGCGGCATAAAAAAAGTAGCCATTGTTGGCTACACCAATGCGGGCAAGTCTACATTGCTCAACCGACTGACTGACGCCGGGATACTTGCCGAGGACAAGCTGTTTGCCACGCTCGATCCGACAACGCGGCGCTACACTTTGCCGTGCGGTGAGGAAATACTGCTGACAGACACCGTCGGATTTATACGCAAGCTGCCGCACCATCTTATCGAAGCCTTCAAGTCCACGTTGGATGAAGCGGTCTGCGCCGACATACTGCTTATAATCATTGACGCGTCCGACCCGGAGTGCCGTGAGCAGCTTGAGGTTACCGAACAGCTGCTGAACGAGCTTGGCGCGGCAGACAAGCCGACGCTGTATGTTTTCAACAAATGCGACCGCGGCGCCTCCGAGGTCCTGAGGACAGGACAGCCGAATCAGTCTGCGGTATGGATCTCTGCCGCAACCGGGCAGGGAATCGACGGCTTTGTCGACCGGCTGGAGCAGCTTGTGCTGGCAGGCAAAAGACGTGTAAGCTATATGTTTCCGCACTCTGCACAGGGCTTTGTAAGCCAGCTTTACCGTGACGCCGTGGTCGAGAGCTGTGAGTATGTAGGTGACGGCTGCCGTGTCACGGCGGTGGTCGATATGCGCACGCAGGGACGATTGCGCGAATTTGAGGTGTGAACGCCATGCCGGGTGAAATTTACACGACCCTGGCCGGCTACGGCCGCAGCGAGTATGAGGAGAAGCGCTCGCTGTTTATCGGACAGGCGGTGCATGTAACCACCGAGGAGGCTGCCGCAGCCCACCTAAAGCGTGTCAGGACAGAGTATCATGACGCAAGACATCATGTGTATGCGTATGTTTTGCGCGGCGGCGCCGTACGCTATTCGGACGACGGTGAGCCGCAAGGCAGTGCCGGTCTTCCGGTGCTTGACTGCATACGTAAGGCGGATGTTGAGGATGCATGCGTGGTCGTAACGCGCTATTTTGGCGGAATACTGCTTGGCACGGGAGGACTTTTGCGTGCTTATACCAAAGCGGCAG
>URHI01000026.1 GCA_900547565.1 uncultured Eubacteriales bacterium
CCCTGCGAGTCGATCGACAGCGCTGTCAGAGGGAATGAGGCGCCCGCCTCATCGATAAGCTCACGACAGATAGCGGTATACTTTTCCGGAGCCAGCTCTATGTAGCCCGTGGAAGGGTCTGTGTCAAGGCTGTATTCAATCGAGCGGACGTAGTAACGTTTACCGTGTTCGTCAAACACAGCTGCCTTCACCGAAGTAGTTCCCAGGTCAAGTCCGAGTAAAAACATTTCTTTTCTCCGATGTTATATTGCCAACAGGCAAGGTTTTCTTTCATATGAAATGTTTTCTTTTTTATGTTCGCTTGTGTTATATTGCGAAAACATTTCGATTTGATTGATTTTATATAATGATATCATAAATGCAGTCTTTTGTCAAGCCCGGATCTCGATATGAAACTATTTTTGTTTATTTTGCTTTTTTTGAGCGTCTTTTTTTGTGTATTTTTTTCGAAACTCTTATAATTCGTATTTTTGAGTACTATTTGTCGAGATTATGACTAAATATGTCATTTATTTCACAATAATTAATATTAGTGCAGGTTTAAATGCTCACACTGTAACCGTTCGGTAAAAATATTTTGCTAAAATCGAAAAGATTGTTGACAGCGGTCATGATTCGTTGTATAATTCACTTACATAAGGCAAACGAAGTATTTTCATAACGTTTTCGTAACCCTCATTCTTCATAAAGGAGCTTTATAAATGAGCAACATCAAAATCGGTTGGTCGGAAGTCAGCATTACGCCCGATAAAAAGATCATGCTTGCCGGCCAGTTCTACAAAAGAATATCCGATAGCGTTGAAACACCCATCACCGTAACTGCGCTCGCAGTCGACTCAGGCAAGGATCATATGGTAATATGCTCCATAGATATAGAAAGCATAGATCCTATACTGTGCGAAACAGTCCGCAAAAGAGTCAAAGCAGAGCTTCCCGATCTCGACCCGGATAAAATAATCCTGGCAGCCACACACTCCCATACTTCATTTGAATATGAAGGATATCATGACTCCGGCCTACAGGCGCTGAGCAAATATCTCGGCAAAAAGGAGCCGGAAATGCAGGTTGCCCCCGGTGTAATGTCACCTCACGAGGCCACACAGTTCTTGACAGAACGCATTTATGCTGCCGTTCACGAGGCATGGACGGGTCGCTGCCCCGCGCTGTACGCCTTCGGCTTCGGCCGTGCAGCCGTTGGCATGAATCGCCGCGCCTGTTATTTTGACGGCACAGCCAAAATGTGGGGTGACACCAATACCGACCAGTTCAAAGCGCTTGAAGGTGGCAATGACAACGGTATTGAACTCATGTTCACATACGATACCTACAAAAACATTACCGGAGTTGTGGTCAACATCGCCTGCCCCGCTCAGGTTCTGGAACAGCGTAGCATCATTTCGTCTGACTACTGGGGCAAGGTCAAGATCATGTTGCGTGAAAAGCTGAACAATCCCGGTCTCAAGGTACTGGGACTGTGTTCGCCTGCCGGCGACCAGTGCCCCCGCGACCTTGTACGCTGGATAGAACCTGAAACGCCCATAAAAGATCCCAACGTCATACACGTCAATCCTCCCATGCGCCGCGCCGACCCTTCAATGTACGACATCAAAGGAACCATAACAATCGGCCGTCGCATAACCTCCGAGATACTGGCAGTGATGGAGGACATCAACGAGTATCACTCCGAAGCCGTGGTCGAGCACAAGGTATATACCGCAATGCCGCTGCCATTGCGTCGTGTCACAGAAGAAGAGAATTCCGCCGCGCGTGCCGAGTTGGCTCGCTTCGCCACCGCTCACAAGGAATCCGAACCTACCTTCAAGGAGGAAGCCATGATGCACGTCTACGCCGGAACGGCAGCACGATATGACCGTCAGCAGACCGAAAGTACAGTTCCCTGTGAAGTACACATCATGCGGTTGGGTGACGTCGCTTTTGCAACCAGTCCGTTTGAGCTTTTCCTTGATTTTGCCAACATTATCCGGGCGCGCAGTGTTGCCCGCCAAACTTTCCTTATTCAAATGGCCTGCGACTCCAAGGGCTATCTGCCAACCGAAAAAGCCGAGCAGGGTGGACATTACTCTGCATACGTATCCAGCGGTCACGTCGGTCACGAGGGTGGCTACATGCTGGTTGAAACCACGCTGCGTGATATTGACAGTATGTTCTCCGAATAGCCCCGATGAATTCCTATATATCCCATATAAATAAAAATCTGAAAGGATTTAAACAATGGCTAAAGTAAGTATTGATTTTTCCGCACCCTCCTACGGCAAAATCCGTCCGTTGCACGGTCTTAACTCCGGTCCCTACACCAAGGCATTTACATTCGATATGCGTAAGTTGTACCGTGAGTCAGGCATACCCTTCGTCCGTCTGCATGACACGGAATATCCCTACGGATCAGGCGAATTTGTCGATATTCCCTGTATTTTCAAGGACTTTGACGCAGATGAAACGCTTGAGTCCAGCTACAACTTTGACCTTACCGATGAATATATCCGTCACATAATTGAGTTGGATGTCCAACCCATTTTCAGGCTGGGAGTATCAATCGAGCACGCTCCCGTAAAGCGCTATATATACCCGCCCAAAGACTTCAAAAAATGGGCGCGCATCTGCGAGCACATAATACGTCATTACAACGAGGGATGGGCCAACGGCCACCACTGGAATATTCGCTATTGGGAAATCTGGAACGAAGCAGACGGCCAAGGCAATATGTGGCTTGGCACACCGGAAGAGTATTATGAGTTTTACTGCGTTGCGGCACTGCATCTCAAATCCTGCTTCCCTGACCTCATGATAGGCGGATGCGGCTACACCCGCTCTAAGAATGCCTTCATTGAAGGATTTTTCGATTACATAACGTCACGTGACGTGCGCATACCGCTCGACTTTTACTCATGGCATCGCTATTTCAGCGAAATAAAATGGCTGCGCGCCGCCGCCGCTGACGCCGATGAGCTGCTGAAAAAATACGGATATACAGACGCAGAGAATGTGTTTGACGAGTGGAACTATGTTGAAGACTGGTGCGCGCAGGGGCCCAGCTACATAAAGCTGAAGAACCACATCGGAGCTTCATACTGTGCCGCCGTGCTCAGTGTGCTTCAGCAGGAAACAGACGTTGATATCGCAACATATTTTGAAGGTGATGTTTCCAAGGAATGGTGTGGCTTGTTTGAAATAACCAAGATGGCTATCGGCCAGCGCGACAAGGCCGAGATAGGCCCGCTCAAGCCATTCTATTCATTCCGGTCATTCAACGACATGTACAAATTAGGCAATGCCGTCAAGGCCGACTCCGACACAGACGGTGTCTACGCCTGTGCGGCTGTCAACGGAGAGCACGTGGGACTTATGGTATCCAACTTTAACAATGCCGATACCGATGTCACGCTTGATATGTCCTCCCTTCCCGATGTACCGCTTGATGTTATGCTGGTAGATGAGGATAACACATGGACGCGGCTGATGACCGTCCGCGGCGGAAACCGGCTTGCACTTACTCTCTCATTACGCAATAATTCGTTTATTTACATATGTAACGCCTGAGTAAAATCCGCAAAATGCACAAGCAGACTGCATAATTTCAGCCTGCTTGTGCATTTATTTTAAATTTTATATTGCATTTACATTTCGATTGTGTTATAATATTAACAATGATATTTCGTTTGTGTTGAATTAAACATTGCGATTAAAAGATTTGAGGAGTATATAATGGTTATCTCAGCCGAACAGCGCAGGACCGGAATAATTGAAAGAGTCAGAGAAGCAGGCAAAGTACGCATATCAGATCTGAGCCGTCAGTACGGCGTGTCTGAGGTATCAATCCGCAAGGATCTCGAGCTGCTCGAAAAACAAGGCTATCTAAACCGCATACACGGCGGCGCGGTCAGCGTAAACAAGTCCTATATAAATATGGATCTGGACGAACGATTCACCACCAACTCGGCTTCAAAAATCGAACTTGCCCGCGCCGTGGCGGCGCTTGTAACTGACAACGACACGATAATGCTCAACGCCGGTACAACGCTTCTGTATGTACTGCGGGCGATTCAAAGCAAGAATAACATAAGCATAGTCACAAACTCGATCCAGAATGCCATTGAAGCCATATCATATGAGTCTTTCAACGTCATACTTCTCGGCGGACAGATAGATAAAAAGTACCAGTTCACATATGGCACGGACACTCTCAATCAACTGGATCAGTACCACGCGACAAAATGTATTCTGTCGCTGGACGGCATAAATTCGACGACCGGACTGTCTCTGTATTACGCAAGCGAAACAGATGTCATCAACAAAATGATAGCCTCAGCCGGCGAAGTTATTGTGGCCGCGGACAAATCAAAGCTCGGTAAAAATACCTTTACCCGTGTGGCGCCGCTTTCCTGCGTTGACAAAATCGTAACCAACAAGAACGGAAACAGCTCCGAGCTTGAAAAAATCCGCAAAATGGGCATTGAAGTTATTGAAGCATAAAACATAAAGAACGACCTGACAGATTCATAATTCTGCCAGGTCCGTTTTTTATATTTTATATTCCGTTTCGACCGCATAGTCGGCATCGCGTCCCATTGGTATCTCAACCAAACCGTAATCGGATACGCGATAGTTCACAATACCTGCTGCCGCCAAACGCTCATTGAATGCCGTCCACACAAGATCATCGCAGCAGGACACCAGCATTTTTGGAGCAACAGCACTATACCATGCCGGAGTATTGGAAGTAAAGGCTCCGTGATGATTGGTTTTCAGCACATCGGCGCGCAATCGCGAGCCGTACTTTTCAACAAGCTCTATCTCGCGCTTAGCGTAAAGGTCTCCACAACTTAAAAAGCTGGATTCACCATAAGTGAATTTCATCGCAAGCGATGCATTGTTAACGGTTTCATCGTCAGATACAGATTGCGTCATGTCGGAATCCACCGGGTTGAACAGCTCGATCCGTACACCGCCAATGTCGAGCACGTCGCCGGCACGCAAATCACGGCGCATAACGGTTCCCTGTCGGCTAAGATAATCCGACAACTGTGATTCCAGACGTTTGTACTCCAATCCCGAATAAAGATATGTGCCTACGCCGCCGCCCGTCTTTTCACAAAAGTATTTTGCCATCTCGAGCGCATTACCGAGATGATCACCGTGCGGGTGTGAGGCAACAAAATAGTCCAACCGTCTTATTTTCAGTGCCTCGATAAGCTCCATGACATGCTTTCCACAGTCGGACAGTCCGGCATCTATAGCCATTACCTGTCCGTCCGGGAAGACCAGCATCAGAAAGTCCCCCGATTTGCCCTTGCACCCGGGAATTGTCAGATCGGGAGCAACTATGTAAAACCGGCCGTTTCCTCCCGATGCAATTATCCCGGCCAGCTTTTCCGCCATAGCAATATAGCGTGTGGTCACCGGCGCATAGTCAAATACTGCCGCTTGCAAAAGCGGTGCGTTGCCGAGCGCAGACATGCTGACTCGCACCTGGCGGCTCCATTGTGTTGCTGTACCGTTGTAGCATACATGCTCAATTGCATCATCGTACAAAAACGCCTTGAAATCAACTGCCCGAAGTGTTGACGGCAACGACACATCACACAAAGCAGTGCACTTATAAAAAGATTTTGGACCGATAACCTCTACTCCTTCCGGAATTGTGATATGTTCGAGCTTGCCGGCCCCCGTAAAGCAACTGCAACCTAAGTACTTTGCAGTACCGGGTATAGTTACATTCTCTAGGTTTGTAAATTCACAAAAAGTATATCCTCCGACAGCCGTAATGCCGGGCTGTATAACAACATCAGTAACAATGTCGCGGAATTGCGCCATGTATGATTCCCTTGCGTTTATACAGTCGGTCATGGGTCCGTTTCCACTGACCGTAAGAGTTACCCGATCGCTATCCCGATCAACACTGTACTCGGCCGACTCACCGCAGCTGCCTTTGAAAATATTTTCCATCAGTTACTCCTTTGTTCGAAATGTTAGGTATGATCATTTGTCACATGCCAGCATAACACGCTTGAAATTCCCAAACGAATCCTTGGTAAAGCCTATTTCAATCTGCTCGTTATCCCGCAGATATGTAAGCACGATACATTCATCGTTGCCTATCCGTCCGATGCCGATGCCCTGGACCGCATCAAACGGGATAGCAGCCGTTCTTACGCCGCGCCCGCCCGATGCCTGATCCAGATCGTTCTGGAAGCAAATCGTTTCATCATCAACCCAGACGTCAAACAGATCCCCGGACAGACCTCTGACCTGCAATGTTTCCTCCGGTTTGTGGTGAGCCAGTCCGAAACTGACATACTTGCGCTCTATCGGAGTAAGGCTTTCCCACAGCTGGCGGGTACTTACCGCTACGCTTTCATCAGTGTCGTCATCCGATATGTCATCCGCACCGTCGGAAGCAACAGATTTATCATCGTCGGAAGCTTGCTCTCCGTCAGCATGCATTTTCGGGCTGTTATCAGCCGTTTGCCCCTTTGCATCGGCTGACGCTACAGTAGCAGCTGTGCGCTCAAGCTCAAGCACGCTGTCGTCTACCAACACACCGTCTTCCTCAACTACGGTGATCTGCTCGTCCGCATCATCGTCAGCCAATTGCTGCGACGCATTATCACCGGATGTAGTAATCGGCCTGACACTGCTGTCAACCGACGTATCGGTGTTGTCATCATACGGAACATAGCCGAAATCGTCCAGCACCTCATCTGACTGCTGCTTCGCCGCGTCGTCTGCCGATTCGCGGCTGTCATCCTCGGTATTATGGACTTTTGCCGCAGTATCCGTCCTTTTCTCCGTCTCGTCATCGTCAAACGGAACATATTCCGCCTCATCGGTCTCGGCCGGGCGTTTATCAGACGGCGTATTATTATGATGGGCTACAGGCTCATGATGATCCGCCATGTAGTCTGAAGCGCAGGCAGCCACATCACGCTGTGATACCACCTCATCAACCACGTGACCGAAATATCCGAAGCCGTCGAAGTGGCATATCATCAATATCATAACCAATATCTCGCAAAATCCGCGCGACATGACGCTGAGGACCTCCGCCGTACCGGCCGCTGCCAGCTTGTTGCCTCCGGCAATGATCGTAGCTAAAATAATAATCAGCTTAAGCAGTGCTCCGCCGTAGATCAGCCAGTATTTCAGCTTTGAATCACTCGGATTGAATTGATCTATAAACAACGTACCGTAAAATGCCGCACCCGCAATCAGCGACAACACCGCCACTGCCATCATAAATCCGCTCGCATTGACAACGCCGAACACATCCCGAGCCACCGACATCAGTGAAAACACAATCACTGCCAATGAGCGTCCGCGCACCACCAATATGCGGTCATACACCGTCAGCAGCACGATCATAATAAACCAAATAACCTTCTCGGTGAATGCTCTGACAATAGTCATGGCATCTCCGCCTTGTATGGCGGTAATAACCGACAGCACCAGTGACATAAGCGCCACCAGCACCGTAGCCCAGCACAGCACCTGCTCTCCGCGTGAAGGATTGTGCAACAGCTTGTCCTCGCCGACTCTCAGTGCGGTATTGAGATATTCCCTGCTTTTTCCCTTGTTTTTCATATATCCCGATCATCCTTATTCTTGCTTTGAATTTCGTCCCTGAACATTGCAAAAGCCGCATGCTCCTCTGTGGGCATGCAGTAAAACTCACGCCTTTTCCCGTCCCGGATATCGCAAAAGCCAAGTCTGTATGCCCAAAGCCCTATTGCCTGCCAGCGTTGTCCTCCGTATTTGGCATCACCGAGCAACGGCACCCTGCGTGAGGCAAACTGCACTCTTATCTGATGTGTTCTTCCGGTAACAAGATGCACATCCATCAGGCAAAGCCCCGACGGATGCACCGAGTCCGGAGCACGTTCCGCCAGACAGCGATACTCCAGCTCAGCCAGTCTGACGCCTGCGCGCTGTCTGTCCACAACATAAGTTTTATTGCGAACGCGGTCGTGATACAACAGATCGCGAAGCACGCCCTCCACCGAGGCAGGCATATCCGGCGTACAATTAAACGAGGTATCGCCCATATTGCCCAAAGCGCCGTTCACGGCAAATGATGCCGTAGTCAGTGAGTCCGACACACCGCAAATAACCGCAAGATATCGTTTATCAAATCCACCGTCATTTCGGTGCTCCTGTGTCAGCTGTCCGGTAATCGCCGCGGCCGCACGCGGATTTTTGGCATACACCATAACGCCGCCGACCTCACGATCAAGTCTATGCACGACGTAGAATCGGTTCTGACCGCCAAGTGTACCGCCTAACAGCTCAGGCATTCCGCCCGGACAGTCCTGCGAGTTGACGCCGATCGGCTTTACGCACACTGTAAAATCCGGGCAGTCAAAAATCACATCAACCGGTATCACCGGACCTCAGATCTCAACATCGGCCACGACGCGCGCCGTGCTCACCTTGCCCACATACTGCGACACCTTGACATGCTCGGGGTGCACCTTGTAGGTGTGCAGGTCATCAAGCGAATCAAACTCGGTCAGCAGCATCATGTCGTATGACATATCTGTGTGCGAAACATCGAAGCCTATTTCCATGCGTTTGATCTGCGGTATGACAGGCTTCAGCGCCATGAGGCGGTCACGTATATATTGCATATTCTGCTGCTTGGTCCTGCCCTCACCCTCGTCCGCAAAGCGCCACATAACAACGTGTCTTATCATAAAAACATCTCCATATCTGACAATAATTATTCATATTAATGATACCACACAAAGCCCGGCTTGTCAACCGGACACCAATATATTGCCATAATTTTCTTAACGAAAAACGGCGGAGACGGATATTACCGTTCCCACCGTTTATTTGTCGGCACTTAATTATTTACAACGTTTGCCCATTCAAACAACTGCCCGAGCAGCTTGTCCCACAACAGGCACTCATTAATATACTGCTTTCCGTAATAATCCTCAAGCTGTTCGGACGACACGCCCGCCTCGGCGGCCTACCCCGCCAGCCCCTCGACATATTCATCTTCGGAAACCATAATATTTTCGATCTGAGCAATGGCAAAAAACACCAGATCCTCTTTGGTATATTTTTCGGCATTTTCCCGGAACGACTCTTCGCTGTATCCCATAACCTGCATAATCGTCTCAACCGTCATGCCGTACATTTGGGCATAATACTCGCACTGATTTATCTGCATGGCATAGTAATAATCCAACTGTTGCTGAGGATAGCTGATGACCTCTGCTCCGTCCATGATCTCTGTCCACATTGCAGACACCGCGGTTTCCTTAGCCTCGGCCTCGTTGTCCGAAGCCAGCTTTTTGCGGACGTACTCCTCCAGCTCGGCCACTGTCTTAAGCTCGCCGCCCGTGTAGCGTACTACAAACTCGTCATTCAGCTCCGCGTCAATGTACTCTCCATGAATGTAATTGACCGTCACTTCAAATGTTACCGGCTTCCCTGCGTATTCCTCGACATGATAGTTCTCAGGAAACGTCAGGTCAAGTATGACCGTAGTCCCCGGCATGATCCCGACAAGCCCTTGCATGAATCCGTCGATGTAGCCGTTCTGCTCCGTCAGTTCAATTGTGCGGTCGTCGGCAGTTCCGCCCTGGAATTGGACCCCGTCCATAAATCCCTTAAAATCAATATTAAGCGTGTCACCATCGGCGCTCACCCGATCCTTTATCTGAGTGTAGGTACCGTTGTTATCGAGAATGTTCTTGATTTCGGAATTGTAATCATCATCGGAGACCTGCTTTACCTCAAGCATTACATCAATACCGCGGTACTTACCCGGCGTGACATATTGCAGCACATCGATCGTGGAAAAATCCATTGCCTCTGCCTGCAGTGCTTCATTGCCTGATGACGCTGTTGTCGTTTCTGCGATGGTGCCGGTCGTTGTTTCTGCCGTCGTATCCTTGCCGAGCATTTCGGAAAGCTGGCATGAGCTTGCTGCAAGGCACATTCCGGCAACCATCACCGCGGCAAGTGCTCGCTTTATTTTATTTTTCATAAGTATACTTCCTTATATTATTTGCAGAAAAAAGGATTCAACCCGAATATGTACTTCCGGTCGAATCCTTTTTGCCGTTTAATGATCAAGCCTTTTCAACTTTGAGAACTTCCTTGCCATCATATGTTCCGCAATTTTTGCAAACATGATGAGCCAGAACCTGTTCGTGGCACTTGGGGCACTCAACAAGTCCGGGAGCCGTCAGCTTGGAATTATTGGATCTTCTCTTATCTCTGCGTGCGCTTGACACCTTTTTCTTCGGTACTGCCATGGTTAACCTCCTCTATCATGCGGCGTTTCGCATAATAATATATAATTTTTATTTTTCTGTTTTTCCGTCGCATTCGTCGGAATCATCTTCAAGTAACTTTGCCAGGACTGCAAGCCTCGGATCAATATGCTTTTCCACACAACCGCACCCCAGCCGTTTGGGCTTTCCGCACACCGGGCACAAGCCCTCACAATCCTCCGAACACAGCACCTTGGTAGGAAACTCAAGTATCAACGTTTCCCGCAGCTCCTCGTCAACATCAAGTACGCCGTTTTCAACAACAACATACTCGTCCACATTGTCTTCGATCTGCTGCTGGCTGAGCATACCCGGAGTAACCACCGTACGTTCGAAATCGGTCCGGAAGGTGCGCTCTACAGCATCAAGGCAACGTGCACATTCGGTAAGATAGTCAAGCTCAACCACAAGGGCGAGCCGCATATACCCCGCGTTGTCCGTAACACTGCCCCGGACGCTGGCATCCGACCTGAATTCAACACCCTCTATAGGGGCGGGAGTCAATGTAAAATCAATATCGACAGCTTTTTTCTCACCGCACAGCAGTGGCCTGATATCGACTTTCATAGCACCAATTCCCTTCCGCACAAGGCTGAATATTCAAATACACAAAATGCGACAGTAATTATTATATCCGTTAAGCGCATTTTTGTCAAGGGCTTTTGTTAATTTTTCTTGTTTATTTTACCTGCATTACGGCATCAATACGGCTGTCCGGCACACAACTGTCAAATTATGCGATATTTCCCCGCCTCAAGCGTAAAGCTGATCCCGGCACCGTCAGTTTTTGCGCCAAGCTCCGCCGGCACAAAGTCAAGTCCGTTGATATTAATTCTTTCCCACTGCCCGGGCAAAGTAACATCTGCCACCGTGCCCGATGGAATTTCAAATTCATACTCAAATCCGTCATCCACGCGGCACCAAGCACTGCCGATGTGCCCCTTTATGCTGTCATAGCCTGCACGGACACGGTTTATACGGCTCTGTCCTTCGGGCAGAACAGTGCGCATATCCGGCTTGGGGGCTAATCTGAAGCGCTCAAAGCCGGGGTACTGCTCCTCGGGGCAGATACCTGCCATGCCCGAGAACATCCACTCGGCTACAGCGCCGTAAGCGTAATGATTGAACGAGTTCATGCCAACGTCCCCGAAACCGCGCTCCAGCGTGTATGAATTCCAGCGTTCCCAAATTGTAGTTGCTCCCTGATTTACGCTGTACAGCCATGACGGATCGGCTGTCTGAAGCAGAAGCGAGTAGCACAAATCATCAAGTCCCACCTCGGACAGCGTCTGATTGAGCACACCCGTTCCTACAAACCCGGTCGACAGTGTATAATTGTTATCGATTATCTTGCGCTCAAGCAATTTGACAATTTCACTGCGCATTTGCTCCGGGACCATGTGAAATTTGAGTGCCAGCAAACATGCGGTCTGTGTTGTCTGCGTCAGTTGTCCGTCAACTATATAGTTTTCGGCAAAATACTGCTTTATGCGAGTCTCGAGAACACGGTAATACTCAGCACGATCAGCCTTACCCAATATTTCGGAAAACCGGACCATCAGCTGTGCATCACAGGCGTAGTAGCAAACGGCAATATACCGCTTATCGGTAACATCATAGTTCAGCCAGTCACCGTACGCCGTATTAGGTCCCTTGAGCCCGAACTGACTGAGGTAATTCATATACTGCTCCATGGAGTCATAATGCTCGGCCACGGTATCATAGTCACGGTACATCAGCCAAAGGCGATAGGGCACGATAAGCCCGGCATCGCCCCATGCGGCATTTCCGTTGTTCCCACCGGCAAACACACGCGGAATAACATCGCAATATGCACCGCACTCACCAGCCTGAGAGTCGCGTGCGTCGCCCAACCACTTTTTCATGAAGCCATCGATATCACAGAGATAGCTGGCTGCACCGCAGAAAATCTGAGTATCTCCGGTCCAACCCAGCCGCTCATCACGCTGCGGACAGTCGGTCGGCACGGAAAGATAGTTGCCGCGCTGTCCCCACACAATGTTTGAAATCAGCTGGTTGACATTGTGGTTGTCTGTTTCAATGTGTCCTACCTCGGCGATATCTGAGGACAGCACCATTCCGCGAACGGACAGTATCTCAATATCGCGGTCGGCGCTCAGCTCGAAATAACGGAAGCCGTAAAATGTGTGCAACGGCTCAAAGCGTTCGATTCCGTCACCTGCGGCCACATAAGTGTAACGCGCCAACGCAGAACGGTAATTCTTGATGTACATACTGCCGCGGGGACCGTCATTTCCGCGCGAGGCAAGACCGGAGTCGTTAAGCAGCTCAGCAAAATAGCCTTTTATAACCGTTCCGCACGGAGCACTGACACATATCTCCGGGCGTCCGACGATATTCTGACCGAAATCGAGTATAACACTCTGACCTGCCTTGAGCGTCATGCACTCACACCCGGCTGAAATGCGTCGGGAAATCACCTTTATCTCACCGTAATCGGTGCCGTTATCAACCGTTCCGCAGTGCACCACAGCGCTCTGCGGTACTCTTGTAAGTCGGTCGATCCGTCGCACGGGACGACCTACCGGCGTCACGATATCGCAGGTAATATCACTTGCTGCAACAGCATCGATCCATTTATAAGCACCGGGATTAATAGCGGGATCGAACACGCGGGCGTCGTAATATTCGCCGTCCCATATATCGGCCCGGCGTACAGGTCCGCCTATAGCCGTCCGCCAGCCGTCACTTATTATTTCATTCACGCCGTCCTCATACATGATCTCAATTTCTCCGCAGAAAGCCGATGGACGGAAGCCATAAAAGCCGAATGAAATACGCCCACTCCACCATCCCGGAGACACCTCAGCCGTTATGCGGTTTGAAGCCGTGCAAAGCCCGGTTATGTCATATTCGTATTCAAAAACACGGCTTCTATAATCGGTCCAAGTAGGTTTCAACTCGTCAAACTCGGAATTGTCTGTTCCACCGCCGACACGACGTCCGTTGAGATACAGCTCAAAAATTCCCAGTGCGGTAGCGCGGAGCATGACACGTGACACCGGCTTTTTAAGCCCGAATTCACGTGCAAACAACACTAGGCCGTTACCCGGCTCAAAATCTATTTGCTTGGAATTGAACACCATGCCCTCAGGCCGCTTCCACGGGTGCTCGTACGTCACCTTGACATCATTGGGATTTGAAACAAAAACGGCTTTTTTCATATAAACAGTTCCTTTCGGATAAATATTTCGGTTAAAGAAATTTTACCACACCATGGCGCATATTTCAAGCATTTTATTATTTTTCTGTTGCGGCAGAACACGATTTGTGATAAAATTATAAAAACAGCAAAGGAGCATCGCCATGTCGGAAATAAAACCGTCCGAAATAAAAAAATCAATGTTGTCTGTTGACGATATCGCCACGCTTATGCCGACAAGGCCGCAACGTTCCAACAAATCCACCTTCGGGCGGGTTGTGGCAGTCTGCGGGTGTCACGGCATGAGCGGGGCAGCTTATCTTGCAGGTCTTGCCGCTTACCGCGTTGGCTGTGGGCTGGTGGAGATAGTCACGCCGGAGGATAACCGGATCATTCTTCAAACGCTCTTGCCAGAAGCAATACTCACCTGCTACTCTGCCGAAGCTCCAGATAATTCCCGCATTGCTGCAGCCGTGTCCCACGCCGACGCGGTTATTGTGGGCTGCGGACTCGGCACCGGGGCGGCATCGCGCGAGGTGCTTGAAACCGTGCTGGCAGCCCTGCGCAGCCCCGCCGTGATCGACGCCGATGCGCTTAACATCCTTGCCGCAAACCGAAACCTGTGGGCAATGGTGCCGGAAGACGTAATAATCACACCGCACCCTGGCGAGATGTCGCGGCTGACCGGAATAAGCATTCCGAAAATTCTGTCTGCGCCGGTTGACATCGCCTCTGCCTTAGCTCATCATCACAACATTGTGTGCGTGCTCAAGGATCACAATTCAATAATAACCGACGGTCAAAGCTGCTATATTAACGGATTCGGAAACAGTGGAATGGCCACCGCAGGTTCCGGGGACGTCCTTGCCGGCATCATCGGAGGGTTGCTGGCACAGAGAAAAAATACCGTAATGAATGTCTCCGACGCACAGCATATCGCCGCGTCAAGCAACTGTTACGAGACACACACCTCCCTCTCTACTGCCACGCTCGGAGTTCTGCTCCATTCACTGTCCGGAGATGCGGCAGCACGTGAACTATCGGAATACTCTGTCATGGCCACCGACATTATAAAAGCTCTGCCCGGTATACTAAAGCAGTACACCGGCATCATACCTGCTTGGTAAAAAACGCATGTCTGAAGCGGCTGAAGGTGTCCTGAATGATACGAACACATTGTCCTCACTTTGCATAAATGAACATTTTTCATCAACAATCCGCATAATTCGACATTTTTGCTTGACAAAGCATTTAATGTATGCTATAGTGATAATAAATATACAGTACAACTGTCAAGCGAGGTAATTATGATGACTGATTCAGCAACCGGCATCAAGTACACCAGTTACACTCAGCCAACCGTCAGATTTGTGTCGTTGAGTCAACATGACATAATCTGCACCAGCCAGTACAGCATGATGTCTCCGAACGCAATTATCGGTGAAGAAGATAATTGGGTGGAAGAGACAAGTGGTGAATGAATTTTTCGCCCCAATTGAAACACTGATATAAGTTCTGCCGGGGGGGGGGAACTTTTCAGGCGTCTTTTTTGTGCATTAATTTGCGTATTTCAACTTGACAATCAATGCATTATTTGATATAATGACACGTGTTGTTGAGGTCAGCAGGGTCAAGACGGTTGTGAAAATTAATTCTTTGTCGTAGCTGATGACGCGACATTTGTGGGATATAGACCGTTTTGCGCTATATGACAATAAATAACGCCGCAAAGCCTTATCTATTCGGATTTATTTTGGTTTGTAAAGTGAAGAAAATCATTCAAATCTGTGACTTACCACAGATTTGACCGCTTACAAAATATAGCATTTGTGGTATAATTTAATACATCGAAGCGTGGCGCAGTTGATAGCACGGGGGGAGCATGCAGGCAGTTTTCTGCCGTGAGTTTTCCAAAACGCTGAAAACCCTTGAAAACACTAACTTTTTCGGGTGTTACTCTTTTCAAAAAACACCGACAAAATATTTTGACCACAGATTTGACCACTTACGGAAAAACCGCAAAAATTGAATATTTTACACATTTCGGGGTGTAGCGAAGCTGGTATCGCACCGCATTTGGGAGCATGAAGGCGGCGGGGACGCCCCGCGGGCAAAAGGGCGCCTCGCGCCAAAGAGCAAAATCCCGAAAGTGCTTGCAAACATTGAAGGAAAGTCCTTGTAAACACTGACTTTTTCGGGTGGTTGCCTTTTCAAAAATACACTAACAAAATGTTTTGACCACAGATTTGACCACTTACGGAAAATGACCTAAAAATTGAATAATCGGGATGTAGGGTAACGGTCACCCACCAGTTTTGGGAACTGGTCCAAGCAGGTTCAACTCCTGTCATCCCGACCAAATTCGGTATTTTGAGTACCACAAATCGCGGTTTCGACCGCAGCTGAAGCCGCAGGGGAAACTCTGCGGCTTTTTCACATATAGGGGGATTTATTTTATGGCATCTGTTACACAAAGAATTTCACAAATCAAACAACCTTACGGTGGATATTTACCCCTAAAATCTTTTTCAAAAGCAATATTTGATGACGGATTTACACTAAACGAAAGCGAAAACATTCACGCTTCATTGGTCGGCATGGCCGTTGACTATTTAACACGTTTTTTATTGGGTGATTCTGTCGATAAAGCGTTTCACATTTCGTGTTTAGGCGCATCCAATATTGGAATGCTCAACAAAGCTACAATGTTGATGTCTAAAGTTACTGGTTTAGACGATATCTCAATTATTTCCGCTTGCAAGCTCGCAGGTTTTGACGTTTGTTTTAGATCTTCCAAATCTGCATATAAGCCAATTGAAAATATAAATCCTGATATACCTACCATTGAAAATATAAGAATAATGGTTAATCGAAGCGTATCTTTTTGGAACAAATATGGACCAATTGTATGTAGCGAACCAACTTTCGAAGGTGGTTATACCGATGCCGTCAACACAGGAGATGGCGATTTTCTAAGTAAAGATACTTTGTGGGATTTTAAAGTTTCAAAATCCGCGCCATCATCCAAACATACATTACAAATTTTAATGTATTATGTTATGGGTTTACACTCTATACACAAACATTTTAAAAACATATCTAATCTCGGCATTTTCAACCCTCGATTAAACATCGCTTATATTTGTCCAATAAATTCCATATCGGCAGAAACTATTGCGGAAATTGAAAATTCTGTTCTCTGCTATGGTGGTTCTTTCTTTGAAAATCGGGAATATATTTCACACTCCGAATCATCCAAAACCACTTTTGATGAATACACTGTCGCAGACATTTGTAATATGACTGGATTTAAAAAAAGTATAGTGTACGCAGATATACGTTCCGGCTGTCTTAGAGCGTACAAAAAAGGTAACAAGTATTGTATTTCTCAGGCAGATTGCTTCGAATACATAGATCGAAAAAAATTGCAGCAAAGAATACAGATAGGTATATCTATCGCAGGTATAATTATTGCTATTCTATTTGTAATTTTTATGTCCGGTAAAATTTGAATTATTCTTTGCCTACAGCGATGCAATTATTGAGGGGCGACTGTTCGTGGTCGCCCCTCTTTCGTTATGCGTTTTTCGCTTGCTTTTTCATCTCCGCGATTTTGGCTTTCATGGTTTTGATCAGCTCTGCGAGCTTTTCCTCGCATTCCTCTCGTGTCTTGGCGTAGACATTCTTGGATATGCGTTTGCCGCCCACTCTCGGTGAGAACCGCCCCTCGTACAGGTGGTCGTTTATCATGGTGACGCATCCCGTGCCACTCTTGCGTATCTTGCCCTTGTAGGGCTCAAATTCCTTCTCAGGCGTGGCTTTCGTGGGGGGTGGTTCACTTGCCTTGGGTAGCTCCGGTTCGGGCATTTGGGCGTCTGTACCGCCGATCTCTCGGTCGATTTTGAC
>URHI01000027.1 GCA_900547565.1 uncultured Eubacteriales bacterium
AAACCGCGAGCTTTTGAAAAAGCTCGACCAAAACTTCTCACAAAGAAACGGCCGGCGCTCATCCGCAAAAGACGGGAACACAATCAAAACCGCCCGAACGCTTTAGAGTAGCTTTATGTCTGTCTGCGTACCCATTCTCCCTCTTTTGGAAAGTTTTTGGAGGTCCCGGAACCTTTTTCAAAAAGGTTCCGGGTGGGGTTCGGGGTAGTGCACCGGGAATAGCTGTCTCGGGCGGTGCCCCGCATCAAAGATATTTCATTCCTCAAATCGCCGAACGCTACCTTTTTCGCTGAGTTCAGGCGGGAACACCACCCGGCGCGGCGGTATGTCGTTGCGGGCAATACGCTCCATAAGCAGCTCAGCGGCAGTGCGTCCCATCAGCTGCGGATTTTGGCGGAAGCAGGTTATATCGGCGTTGCAGGGCATATAATCCTTGCTGTAGTCGTCATTACACACCACGCTGATGTCGTCCGGCACACGTAGTCCGGCGTCACGCAGTGCGTCTATCATTCCGGAGGCCATGAGTGCCGTCGTGGAAAAAACCGCACTGCAGCGCTGCCTGCTGGTGGCAAGTCTGCGTCCGAACTCGTAACCGCTTGGGTATTTCCTGTCTCCGTAAAAAATATCTTCGGGAGACGGGGACAATCCTGCGGCGGTCAGTGCATCTATGTAACCCTGCGTGCGGTTACGGCAGGTTATTGAGGTTTCGGGACCGGCAATGTGTGCTATACGGGTGTGACCGCGACTGAGAAGATACTGAGTAGCCATATATCCGCAGCGATAGTTGTCCACTGTAACGACATCGGTGTCCAGCGCTTTGAGATAACGGTTGACCAGCACGACTGGTAGCCCGAGTCCCGACATAAGCTCAATCAGCTGCTGACTTTCCACTACGTTGAGCATAAAAATTCCGGCGAATCCGCTTGAGGCGGCGTAGCGTATCAGACCACATTCCGTGCTGCTGTCGTAGTCACTCAGCGAGATCAGCGTGCGCAGTCCCGACTCGGCGAGACGGCGGCGTATGTCGTCGATATACCCAAGTGTTATTGGATTGTTAAGCTGGCCGGCAATTATCATGGCGGTGCCGGAATTCTGTGCTGCAACACTGCGCCGGCGTTTGCGCGGCGTGTAGTTGCGCGCACTCAGCTCGGACAGTATCCTGTCACGGGTAGCGGCAGAAACTCGGCTGTCGCCGTTAAGCACCCGGGACAGTGTTGCGGTTGATACATTTAACTCATGTGACAGCTCGTACAGCGTTTTTCCCATGACACACCTCCTGTTGAAGTGATATCATTATACAACATTGTGATTGTTTTGTCAATGTAATTTCAGCAAAACATTGCGGTAATTACGATGGATCAGGTATCACAAAACAAAATATTATTATCGCTAAACACACAAAAACATAAAATTGAGAACAAGTAAGGTGGAATAAAATGAAAAAAAGACTTTTGGTTTTTTCGGTCGATGCCATGATAAGCGAGGATATTGACTATCTGCGCAATAAGCCCAACTTTGCAAAATATCTTGCCGGAGGAAGCGAGGTGCGCAAGATACGCACGATATATCCGTCCGTTACATACCCGGCGCATGTCAGCATGATGACGGGGTGCTATCCTGACCGGCACGGCGTGGCGTCCAATTATGCTTTTACTACTAACAGCAAGGAGGACACCTGGCAGTGGTTTTCATCGGCAATAAAGACGGGCGACATTTTCACGGCGTCCAAGGCCGCGGGATACTCAACAGCCGCCATATTCTGGACGGTGACCGGAAACCACCCTGCGATCGATTATAATATTACAGAATACTGGATGCCTCAAAAAGGCGACACACTCCGTTCGGCGTTTGAGCGTGTCGGAGCCAACGAGCAGTGCCTTGAGATAATTGAGGCCAACGCCGGCCTGCTGGCAGAATCCTACAAGCTCACCGGGCGCAAGAATTTTATGGTACATCCTCAGGTCGACAATTTTCTGATCAAAAACGCTTGTGATATAATTTTGCGATATGCGCCGGAGGTGTTGTTCGTTCACAACGGAAATATGGATAACGGCCGGCACCAGAACGGAGTTATGGCCGATTGCCTGCAGCACGAGCTTGATCTGGTAGACGGTTGGATAGGAGATCTCGGCCGTGCCCTTGAGAGCGCAGGAGTGCTTGAGGACACCGATATATTCCTTGTCAGTGATCATGGCCAGCGTGACATCAAGCGTACTATAAAGCCCAATGTTTATCTTATGGAGCACGGCTTCATAGAGCTTGACGAGAGGGGCAAGGTCCGGGACTGGCGTGCCTACTGCCTGTCCAATGCCATGTCCAGTGAGGTGTTTCTCAAAGATCCCGACGATAAAAAGACCTATGACGAGGTCTATGCGCTGCTGAAGCACATGTGCGAAGAAGGCATTTACGGTTTTTCACAGGTATTCACACGCGAGGAGGTTGAGGAGCGCGAGCATTTGTCGGGTGATTTCAGCTTTGTGCTTGAGTCTGACGGATATACTTCGTTTTCTGACAGCTGCCGCCGCCCGGTGCTGGCGCCGCTTGATCTGACCGACTTCCGGTTCGGTCACGCGACACACGGATATCTTCCCGACTATGGCCCCCAACCCACGCTGGTGGCTAAGGGACCGCACATCAGGGAGGGTGTAGTGCTCGAGCGCCGCCCGATCGTCGACGAAGCGCCCACATACGCAAAGCTGCTTGGTGTCGAGCTACCGGATGCCCAGGGAAGCCCAATCGACGAAATTCTGAAATAAAAGACTGTTAGCTCCGCCCGGACGGGCGAAAGCAGAAGAATAAACGCTTATAAGACTGCTATCGTATATAACTCAAAGTCCAACCGACGCACCCGCCTGAATTGCGGGAACGCTTTGGTTGGACTTTTTTAATGTTTGCAGTGGGGCATCGCTGTGGTTTGTACCGAGTGGACATGTGTCACTATGCTCATCAGTGCTCCGCTTCACAATAATCTTTTACCGCCGAAAGCAATACGGCGCGGTCGGTGTCGTTAAGCGGACAGAGCGGCAGACGGTACTCCTCGCGGCAAAGTCCCAGCTGCGCCATGACGCATTTGACCGGAACCGGATTGACATGCGAGAACATCGCCTTGATAAACGGCAGCAGTGCGGTCTGTTCAGCTGCGGCGCGGGCAAAGTCGCCCGCGCGGAATGCCTCATACATACCGACCATGTGCCGTGGCAGTACGTTCGACACCACAGACACAACGCCTGCTCCTCCAAGCGACAGCACGGGAACGGTCATATCGTCGTTGCCTGAATAAAGCGCCAGACGCCGGCCGCATCGTCCGATGATTTCGGCGCATGCCGCTATACTTCCCGACGCTTCCTTGATGCCGACGATCCGCGGGTGTTCACTGAGTGCTTCGCACAGCTGCGGTGACAGGTTTACCCCGGTACGCGACGGGACGTTATACAGTATAAGCGGCAGTGGTGTTGCGTCTGCAATCGCGGTGAAGTGCCGGATCAAACCTTCGGGCGTGGCCTTATTGTAGTACGGTGTTACTGCCATGAGCGCATCGGCCTCTGCGTCAGCCGCAGACAGCGCCAGCTCGACACTGCGCTGAGTGCAGTTCGACCCGACACCGGCTATGACCGGCAGTGGGGAGGCCTGTGCGACAAAGCCGACAAGCTCGCGATGCTCGCGGTATGTAAGTGTTGATGCCTCTCCGGTAGTGCCTGCCACAACGAGCGCCGATATGCCGGCTTCGTGTTGCTGCTCGATAATACGGGATAGTGCGCCGTAGTCGGGACGGCCGTCAGCAAACGGTGTTATCAGTGCGGTGGCGACACCGCGGAAAGGTGGGGATTGCTTATAATTCATGACGGATACCTGCCTTGTTAATTTGACGTGCTTGTAAATAATGCTTGCATTTAACGTAATAATGTAGTATAATAATTATAAGTGTTTTTACCGCTCACTACAGTTTATTCGCCCCAGGTGGTGAATGACCGCGAAAAGTGCCGCGGAGAAGGGAAAATCCCCGTATTTTGTTATGGAAAACGTTATAATAAATTCAAAACCCGAAACCGATCTGCGCCGCTCGGATTTTTACTATGAGCTGCCGGACCGTCTGATTGCTCAGCATCCCGCCCCGGAGCGTGACGGCTCGCGCCTGTTGGTCATAAACCGTGCGACAGGCGAGCTGTCTCACCGGCATTTCCGGGACATTATTGAGTACCTGAACCCGGAAGATACATTGGTCGTCAATGACTCCAAGGTTATTCCGGCACGGCTGTACGGTCATGTACAGGGACGTCCGGAGGCCTCGGTGGAGCTGCTTCTGCTGCGTTCCCGCGGGCTTGACAGCTGGGAATGTCTGGTTAAACCTGGCAAGCGTGCACGTGTCGGCGGTCAGATGGTGTTTGGCGGCGGTATGCTGACAGGGCAGGTGACGGAGCTGGTCGAACAGGGCAACCGGATAATCAGATTTGACTACGATCACACTGAATATTCAAATATTTACGAGATACTTCACATCATCGGACTTATGCCGTTACCGCCATATATAACAGCCCAGCAGCAGGATTACAGCCGGTATCAGACGGTTTATGCGCGCGAGGAAGGTTCAGCTGCCGCGCCTACTGCTGGATTGCATTTCACGCCGGAGCTGCTCGAGCGGATAAAAGCCAAGGGCGTTGCCGTGGTGCCGGTGATGCTGCATGTGGGGCTTGGCACCTTCCGTCCCGTTAAGGAGGACCGTGTTGATCAGCACATAATGCACACCGAATATTTTTCGGTAAGCCGCGAGGCTGCCGATACGATCAATGCACGCCGCGCGGCGGGCGGACGCATAATCTGTGTCGGAACGACATCCTGCCGCACGCTTGAGAGCGTTACGGACGATGCAGGTATAGTGCACCCCATGTCGGGCGACACCGGAATATTTATTTATCCGGGCTATCGGTTTAAGGCAACCGATGCGCTTATTACCAACTTTCACCTGCCCGAGTCGACGCTGTTGATGCTGGTTTCAGCGCTGTGGACGCGCGAGGACATGCTTAGGGTATATAATGTGGCTGTGGAGCAGGAGTACCGCTTCTTCAGCTTCGGCGATGCGATGTTGATTGTATAAATTGCCGTATACTTCGTTGTCGGGCGACGCGGTCGGCTCGGAGTAGGGTACTACACCGTCGCCTTCCTTGCGCCCTTACGCCTCGTCTACGACAATTTCTACCAACCAACATTCAATTTTTCTTATATCGCATACAAATCGGGGATGCGATGTTCATCCAATAAGCGACGCGATACGGTGTTGCTCCCCGAAAGCGGGTTGATCAACTCTATTTTTCACTAACATCTGTTCCAAGGGGGGTTATTTCTTGAATACCACCACCATTCCCAATAAGCTCGTGGCGGTTGTCGGGCCAACGGCGTCAGGCAAAACAGCGCTGAGCATCGGTCTTGCTCAACTCCTCGGGGGAGAGATAATTTCATGTGATTCAATGCAGATATACCGCGGTATGGACATCGGCACTGCAAAGCCGTCAGCCGACGAGCGTGCGGCTGTGCCGCATCACCTGATCGATATAGCCGACCCGGATACTGACTTTACTGCGGCCGATTACGTTGCTGCGGCAGAGTCGGCTGTGAAGGATGTGCTTTTGAGGGGGCGGCTACCGGTATTCTGCGGTGGTACCGGACTGTACCTTGACAGCTTTCTGCGCGGTGGCTTTTGTCAGACACGTGAGGACGCCGAATGTCGGCAACAACTGGCGAGATTTGCGTCCGAGCATGGAAACGAGGCGCTGCACGCGCGGCTGGCCGAGGTAGATCCTGACAGTGCGGCGGCAATTCATCACAACAATGTTCGCCGTGTCATACGTGCGCTTGAGATATATTACACCACCGGTATGACCAAAACACAGCTTGACATACAGTCGCGTCAGGGCGCGGGACGCTATGACGCACTTATAATCGGCTTGCGCTTTTTTGACCGCGAGCTGTTGTACCGACGCATTGATGAGCGCGTGGACGCCATGCTTGCCGCCGGACTTTGCGGCGAGGTTGAGAGGCTTGACCGCGCAGGTGTGTTTGAACGTTCGCACACTGCGGCGCAGGCAATCGGATACAAGGAGCTGTTGCCGGCCGTGAGGGGGCAACTGCCGCTCGACGAGGCGGTTGCGCAGTTGAAGCAGTCTACGCGCCGGTATGCCAAGCGCCAGCTTACCTGGTTCGGCAGACACGGTGATGTACACTGGCTGGATTGTGACAGATATGCCGGTCCGGCAGAGCTGCTTGATGCGGCGTTGAAGCTGTGCCGTGACGCCGGCATTGAATAAATAATTATTACGTAATCAAGGAGTGGGGCATGGAGCAAAAAGCCGCAGACCGCCGCAGAAAAATCGCGTTGTATATTGCCGTGTGGGTGGCGGCCGTGCTTATTCTGGCCTTTCTGCTTTACCGTGCATTGGGGCTTAGCACCGTCAGAGCGCAAACGGTGACGGCAGTGCGGTCGGTAGAATATAAAATTGCCCGGCTTGACGGGTATATATTCCGTGACGAACAGGTCCTTTACAGCGACAATACAGGGGCGGCGGTATACCTTGTAGAGGACGGTAGCCGTGTGCGCGCCGACACCGAACTGTGCCGCGTTTATACGACGGGAGATACCTCTGAATATCTTGAGCGACGCCGTGACATTGAGCAACGTCTTTCACTTTTGTCCGACATTATGTCACTCGGACGCACTACGTCGGGCGGCATCGACCGTACCCAGTCGGCGCTGGATAAAAGCTACTCCGCTGTTATGGACGCGTTGGAGGCCGGCCGGCTTGATACGGCCGGGGAGAATTCGCACGCACTGCTGATGGCGCTGAGTGCCCGGGCGCTGATAAGCGGAGATTCGCTCGATGACGAATATGCCGCGGCGAAGCAGGAGCTTGAAAACCTGACTGCGTCTTACACCGGTACGTATCAAAGCATACATAATGATGCGGCGTGTTACTTTTTTTACAGCTGTGACGGATATGAAGACGCTTTCAAAGTGTCACTGATCGATACTGTTGATGTGCAGACATTGCGTAGCATGGCGGCTGCGCCGCCGGCATATTCGGGACAGGGAACTCCTGTCGGCAAGCTGGTGGGCAGCTATGAATGGTATTTGGTACTGGCTGCCGACAGCAGTGTTACGTCGGCGGTTGAGGTCGGAAACAGCTATACCGTCGAGATCGGCAGACAGGAGCTGTCCATGGCGCTCATACGTGCTGACAGTGCGGCCGGAGTGCTGGTGTTCAGCTGCGGAGTCATGCCCGAAGGATTTGATTATGCCCGGGTGCAGTCAGTAAAGCTTGTCATGGGGCAGACTGCAGGGTACCGTGTACCGTTGCAGGCACTGCATACCCAACATGGACTCGACGGTGTTTATGTGCTGTCCGGCTCCCAGGTGATATTCAGGCGGGTTACGGTGCTTCACCGCGGCGATGGCTATGCCGTTGTCGCCGAGCGTGACTATACCACCGAAAACTACACCGAATTTCTCAATCTCAATGACCAGATAATTGTTTCGCTGTCGGACGGAAAACTGTATGACGGCAGAATACTTGATTAAGGCAATGGGTGATAATTATTATGGACTACTCATATCTTGAATACAATGTGGCAGAGGTCCGCCGCAGGCTTGAACAGGCGGCCGTCCGGGCGGGACGAAATGCCGCAGAGGTTACGTTGCTGGCGGCTGTCAAATACGCCGATACCGATGAGATCAACTATCTTCATGACAGGTGCGGCATCAATGATATCGGTGAGAATCGCGTACAGCAGCTGCTTGCGCATTGGGACGGACTGCACCGCGAAGGGCTGAATGTTCATTTTATAGGTAGCCTGCAAACCAACAAAGTAAAGTATATCGCTGACAAAGTGTGCATGATACACTCGGTCGACAGTCTGAGATTGGCTGAGGAAATAGACAGCCGATGCTCAAAGCTCGGCCGCGTCATGGATGTGCTGATCGAGATAAACTCGGGGCGTGAGCAAAGCAAGACGGGAGTCATGCCCGAGCAGGCAGAGGAACTTGCCGTGGCAGTTGCGGGACTGCACAGCGTCAAATTGTGCGGATTTATGACAATGGCGCCGAAATCCGACAGCGAGGCTGATTATGATAAATATTTTGAAGAAACATACAAATTAATTGTTGACATTTGGTACAAAAAGCTACATAATATAAAGGGGCCCGTTATCTCAATGGGAATGTCGGGCAGCTTTGAATCGGCGGTGCGTCACGGTTCCACCTGCGTGCGGGTGGGGCGGGTACTGTTCGGGCAATTAAATGCCGGGAGGGAAATATGAATTTTTTCAAAAAGTTGCTTAAAGACGAAGACGAGCTTTACGATGACAAATTCAAGGATGATTACACGCAAGACACGGGCGGCAGCGGCGATATGATTGACGATATCCCGCCTGCTGACTCAACTGAACAGCATGAGGTGTCGATAGCCAAGACACCGGGAATGTCACTGCGGGTCATGCGCCCCAAAAGCTATGATGACGGTCCCGAGATCGCCGACTATGTGGCGCGAGGCTGTACAGTGGTTATGAATATTGAGGATCTTAACCGCGAGAATGCCCGGCGTCTGATCGATTTTTTGCTGGGAGCCGTTCATGTTATCGGCGGAGATCTGCAGATGGCATCACAGACAACATTTGTGGTAGCCCCCTGCCGGGTCGGCATGGGAGACGCCGCTGAGAGCGATGACGGCACTGCCGGCTTTACATTCAAATGACCCGGGAGGATTCGATTTGCCGACAGTAATTTATTTTATAGTTGTGCTGCTGCGGGCAGTGGTTATGGTACTGCTTGTGGCAATGCTGTTGCGGGCGGTCATGTCGTGGTTTATCAGCGACGACGGATCAAAATTCTATAATTTTGTATGCCTTATCACCGAACCGGTGATAATTCCCGTAAGAAGCCTGTTCGAGCGACTCGGCTGGTTTCAGAATCTGCCGCTCGACATATCGTTTTATATAACCTATTTATTGCTTTCGCTGCTCCAGCTGTTTCTCGAGCTGGTGGGCTGAGCTTAAAATCATTTAACAGACAGGAGTTTTAAACAAGCTATGCCAAAGGACTACACAAGCACTCTCAATCTGCCGCAGACAAATTTTTCAATGCGTGCGAATCTGCCGCAGAGAGAGCCGGAAACATTGAAATACTGGGAGCAAACGGACCTGTATCATAAAATGCTGGAGCGCGCCGAAGGCCGGCCGCAGTTCCTGCTTCACGACGGCCCCCCGTTTTCCAACGGCAACATACACATGGGCACCGCGCTCAACAAAATACTTAAGGATTTTATTAACAAGTCCAAGTCCATGAGCGGCTACTATGTTCCGTATATTCCCGGCTGGGACAACCACGGTATGCCGATAGAGAGCGCTATCATAAAGCAGAACAAGCTGGATCGCAAAAAAATGTCCATTCCCGAGTTCCGCAATGCCTGCCATGACTTTGCACAGAAATTCATTGACCGTCAACGCGAGCAGTTTATCCGTCTCGGCGTCACGGGAGACTGGGAACACCCGTATATGACTATGGCGCCCAGCTTTGAGGCGAGAGAGGTCAGGGTGTTCGGCGAGATGTTCAAAAAGGGCTACATTTATAAAGGACTCAAGCCGGTATATTGGTGCCCGCACGACGAAACTGCGCTTGCAGAGGCTGAGATAGAGTACCAGACAGATAAATGTACCTCCGTGTACGTCAAGTTCCGCGTGTCGGACGATCTCGGCAAGCTCGGCGACATCAAGGACAACACATATTTCATTATCTGGACTACCACCCCCTGGACACTGCCCGGAAACCTGGCCATAGCACTGAATCCCGTAGAGGATTATGTAATAGTCCGCAACAATGTGTCCGAAGAAAACTATATCGTTGCACGCGCACTGCTTGAAAAGTCCATGAAGGACGGAGGTGTGTCCGATTATACCGAGATAGGACACATGGCCGGACGCGAATTTGAGTTTATGAAGGCGCGTCACCCCTTCCTCGGCCGTGACAGCGTATTGCTTATGGCCGATTATGTTACCATGGACAGCGGTACAGGCTGCGTTCACACCGCACCCGGCTTCGGTGCCGATGACTATATTACCTGCCGCCGATACAATATCGACATAATTGTTCCGGTCGATGACCGCGGATATCAGACAGCCGACGCAGGCAAATTTGCAGGCATGTATTACGAAAAGTCCAATGAGGCTATTATCAATGACATGAAGGAGTCGGGCGCACTGTTCGCTTCCGAGGTTATAGAGCACGAATATCCTCACTGCTGGAGATGCAAGAATCCCATAATCTTCCGTGCAACGCCCCAGTGGTTCTGCTCGGTCGATGCCTTCAAGGACGCCGCCGTTGAGGCCTGCCACAATGTAGAATGGATTCCCGCATGGGGAGAAGAGCGCATTATCCAAATGGTGAAGGAGCGCGCCGACTGGTGCATTTCGCGTCAGCGTCACTGGGGACTTCCTATTCCGGTGTTCTACTGTGAGGACTGCGGAAAGCCTATCTGCAACGACGATACCATAGCGTCTGTTTCGGAGATGTTCGGTAAGTACGGCTCCAATGTCTGGTACGAAAGGAATGTCGACGAGCTACTCCCGGACGGCTTTGTCTGCCCGCACTGCGGCGGTAAGCACTTTACCAAGGAGACAAACACGCTGGACGGCTGGTTTGATTCCGGTTCTTCGCACCTTGCGGTGGTCGAAAACGGCGGATATAATGAAGCATGGCCCAAAAATGTCACATGGCCGGCTGACCTGTATCTTGAGGGCGCCGATCAGTACCGCGGCTGGTTCCAGTCGTCGCTGCTGACAGCGGTCGGCTCCAAAGGGCAGGGAGCACCGTATAAGACCGTACTGACACACGGCTGGACAGTCGACGGTCAGGGGCGCGCAATGCACAAATCGCTGGGCAACGGCGTTGACCCGGCGGATATGGTCAAAAAATACGGTGCGGACCTCGTACGTCTGTGGGTCGCGTCGAGCGATTATCAGGTGGACGTCCGTGTATCTGACGATATATTCAAGCAACTGTCCGAGACCTACCGCAAGATACGCAATACCTGCCGTATTATCATGGCGAACATAGGCGATTTTGATCCCGAGCACGACGCGGTAAAACCGGCCGACATGCTTAGCATCGACAAGTGGATACTGCATCAGCTCAATGAACTGGTTGCCGACTGCCGCCGCGCATACGACAGCTATTCGTTCCATCTGATATATCACGCTATCAATAATTTCTGCACAATAGACCTGTCAAAGCTGTACATTGATATTACCAAGGACAGGGTTTATACCGGCAAGCGGGACGGCTTCCCCCGTCGCAGTGCGCAGAGTGCCATGTATATCATATTGTCATCGCTGACACGTCTGCTGGCACCCATACTGTCCTTTACTGCCGAGGAGATATGGCAGTGCATGGCGCATGTCGCGTCCGACAATACCGAGAGCGTGCTGCTGAATGACCTGCCCGCCTATCGTGACGACCTCAGCTTCCCGAAAATTTCTGAGCATTGGGAGCGTTTGTTTGCGTTGCGTGATGACGTTATGAAGGCGCTTGAGCTGGCGCGTGCAGATAAGCTGATAGGCAAGTCGCTTGACGCTGCTGTCACCATCTACACTACAGACGACGATATTTATGCGCTGCTTGAATCCTTCTCGCAAGACCTGAGCACGGTTTATATCGTGTCCGGTGTTACGCTGGTCAAGGGCGAGGCTCCAGCCGACACATTCCGTGAAACTTCGTCCGGCATCGGTGTCAGAGTCGAAATTGCCGAGGGCGACAAGTGCGACCGTTGCTGGATGCATTCCACCGAGGGCATACACACAGAGGATGGCTTTATTTGCGCCCGCTGTGCCGCGGTCATACAAAACAAATAATTATCAGGTCCGGGGGACATTTTATATGCCCCCTGATTTGATGTGGAGAACAAAATGTTAGTTTGGCTTTTCGTAATAGTCGGAGCGGTATTGCTCGACCAGTTCACCAAGTGGTTGCTTGCCGTCAATCTGCCCGTGGGTGGGACAGCGGTAATTCCCGGTGTTCTGAATTTCACCTACGTTGAAAATGAGGGAATGGCCTTCGGATTGCTGAGCGAGCACAGATGGGTGTTTATCGTCGGCTCGGTTGTCGGGCTGTGCGCGCTGAGCTGGTATCTGTTCCGCTACCGCCCGGGCAACACGTGGACAAAGCTGGGACTCAGCTTTATCATCGGCGGTGGCTTCGGCAATATGATCGACCGCATGATGCTGGGGTATGTCATTGATTTTATCGATTTCCGCGCGTTTCCCGAGGTGTGGACGTGGGTGTTCAACGTGGCCGACTCGTTTGTCTGTGTCGGTGCCGGGATCATTGTGGTGTATCTTGTTTGTGATATAGTGCGCACGTCAAAGCAGGAAAATGCGGCAAAATCCGCGGCTGCGGCAACCGCGGCCGGGACGGATGGCAGCACCGGAACACCAGGACAGCGGACGGATACCTCTGACGACATTTCCACGGAGCAACAGTGCTCATGTGAAAAAAATACGGCTGTGGGGCAGTCCGCTGCTACGGCTGCTGATGAGCCGGAGCAAGACGGTGCGCATACCGGGACAGGAACGCCCCACGAGCTGACGGATGGATCCGACATTAAGCAACAGCATGAAAACACTGACTCTCACCCCCGCTCCTGATAGGGTCGGCTGCCGGCTGGACACCTATGTTGCCGCCGAGACCGAGCTGTCACGCTCCGCTGTGGCGCGTTTAGCGGATGAGGGCGGAGTAACAGTCAACAAAAAATCGGTCAAAAAAAACTATTTGTTGCGCGCAGGCGACGTGGTTTGCATAAGTCTTCCCGACCCGGTGCCGGACGAGGCCCGGCCGCAAAGCATACCGCTTGACATAATTTTCGAGGACGGGGACATAATTGTAATAAACAAGCCGTCGGGTATGGTGGTGCATCCCGCCGCGGGCAACCGCGACGGAACACTTGTCAACGCACTGCTGTATCATTGCGGGAACTCACTGTCGGGCATCGGCGGAGTCACCCGCCCCGGAATTGTGCACCGGATAGACAAGGATACGGCGGGACTGCTGGTCGTTGCCAAAAACGACGCGGCGCACGCCGGATTGTCGGCTCAGCTCAAAGGACATCACATGAGCCGCGTTTATTACGCCATCCTCACGGGCAATCCGCGCGAGGACAGCGGCACGGTAGATGCGCCGCTCGGACGTGACCCCAAAAACCGTAAGCGTATGGCTGTCATACGGGACCCTTCTATCCGCAGCCGTGACGCTGTGACGCATTGGACGGTGCTCGAGCGGTATGCCGGTTTCTGTTTTGTGCGCTGTGAGCTTGAAACCGGCCGCACACATCAGATACGTGTCCACATGGCAAGCATCGGACACCCGCTCGTGGGAGACGTGACTTACGGGGGCGGCCGCACACGTTTTGAGGCGGCTCACGCCGGACTTATTCACGGTCAGTGCCTGTTTGCCGGTGAGCTGCGGCTGACTCACCCTGTGACCGGAGCGCAGATGTGCTTCCGGGCACCGCTTCCGGCAGATTTTGAAGCTCTGCTGGAAATACTACGGAAACGAGAACAAATATGAGTAACAAATTCAGTGGTCTTCTGATCATGACCGACCTTGACGGCACCTTTATGGGGCGCGGAACCAGTCTTGTCCCGCGTAACCTTGAGGCCGTGGAGCGCTTCAAGGCGCAGGGTGGTCTGTTTACCTTTGCAACCGGACGCGGACCGTCCAACCTGTTCAATATAATTCCGCACCCCGAGGACATAGTCAACGCGCCGCTCAGCCTGTCGAACGGAAGCTGTCTGTACGATGCAGCGTCCAGACGGTCGCTTCAGGATTATGTCATGGAGCAGCCGGTGGCGCTGGAGCTTGTCCGGTTTTTGCGGTCAGCTTACCCCGAGCTCGGTATGCGCATTTCCGCAACAGACGGCTTTGTAGTGGATCCGGATGACGAGGTGGCACGGCACAATCTGCGCACAGTACCGTCAGAGGATATTATGCTTGTTCCGTATACCGACCTTATGCCCGGAGCATGGTATAAAATCGTGCTCATAGGCGACCCGGAACGGCTGGAGCAGGTAAGGGAGGCGTGCCGTGAGCGCTATGGCGACGATGTCGGTTTTGATAAGTCCGGCAAGCGCCTGCTTGAGTTTCACCGCAAGGACCGTACTAAGGCTACCATGATAGATACCTTCAGGGAAATGTATGACCGCTCCGACCGTCCTCTGACGGTCTGCTGCGTCGGAGACTATGAAAACGACATAGAAATGCTGCGCCGCGCCGACATATCTGTCTGCCCGGCAAACGCATCAGATGCCGTAAAGAGTCTGTGCCGGCTGTGTCTGTGCTCAAACTATGACGGCGTTATCGGCGACTTGGTTGAGTATTTTGAACGTAATTACACCGACGGCACCTTACAGGCGTCCGCCGCATTGACGAAATAACAACTGTGAGGACCAAAAATGAATGATACCACTGACATTTCTGCGGCGCCGGTGCTCTTGCAAAAATGGCTTAAGATAAAAGCATTTATCAACAGAGCCATAATGAGCCCCGCCTGGTGCGCAGCGGAATTTGCATTGGCTTGTTTTATCATTTTCTGCGATCTCGAGGTGCCGGGGGCCATGGTATTTGCTTGGATATTCATTGCCAAGCTGATACTGTGCAACGACGTGCTGGCACCTTTTCTGACACTGCTTTTAATGAGTGTTTTTCTCTCGGACTGTTACGACTCGGCACAGACGTTTCTGCCGTTTATGTGGATGTCTATACCGCTCGTCGCAGCCCTTCTTTTCCATGTTCTGGCTTATAAGCCTGTATTCCGCCCCGGAGTCAATCTGTGGGGAGGTGTGGCGGTTGCCGTTGCGGTAACGCTTGGCGGACTGGGTACGATCTCACACGAGGAGTATTTCAACGGCACGTCGCTTTATTATGTCGGATTTCTCGGCATAGGCATGCTTCTGGCATATATCGCTGGCAAATCGTATATCAGAGTGCGCCGGGAATACGATATTTTCAGACGTTTTGCGGGTATGCTTTACGCCATGGGACTTTTATGCTGTTTCTCCATTGCGGTGTTTTACTATCGTGACTGGAGTGCGTTTACCGAAACACACACCATGGTTAATTTTCAATGCAGCAACAACCTTGCAACAATGCTAATGATCGCGCTGCCCATGCCATGCCTGTTTGCCTCAAAGGGCGGTAGGCAGAGGTGGCATCTTGTGGCAGTTGCCCTCATGTACGTCGGGCTTGTCCTTTCCGGTTCGAGAGGTGGCCTGCTTATGGGCACGGTTGAGCTGTTTATATGCATTGTATATCTGTGTTATGCCGATAAAAAGCTGTGGTATGTCTACGGATTGGTCGGTGTAGGGGCGTTTATGCTGCTATTCTTTAACCTCAATAACATACTTGCATTTTACAGCATTGAAAATCTCGGCGGCTTCATTTCTCATGATGAGGCGCGCTACGGTCTGCTTGGCCGTATGAAGGATGATCTGTATTCCAACTATCTGTTCGGTCGCGGGCTCGGATATCGCGGCAACGAAGATCTATACCAGCCGCGCGCAGGAGCCATGAACTGGTATCATATGATGATTCCGCAGGTGGTCGGCAGTCTTGGGATCGTCGGAGTAGTCGCCTACTGTATTCAGCTCGGACTGCGCGTTTATACGGTGTTTCGCCGTCCGTCGACCTTCAAGCTGGCAATGGGTGTGTCGTATGCCGGGCTGTTTCTCATGTCGCAGGTAAATCCCGGTGAGTTTTGTCCTGTTCCGTACGCGATAATTGCAGTGCTGCTGTTTGTCATGTCGGAGTTGCGGGACGAGGCAGCCTGCGGACACGCAGAAAAACGCTCGGGAGAACATTCCGGCTCATACCATGGAGGACGTGCCCCGCGCGAAATCAGGCGCAGTGGTAGTAGCTTCAGCGGCAACCATTATAACGGAAGCGGCAACTACAGTTTCTGATGAGATAACAGTCATGGCGGCAGTCTCTGACAAATGCGCATAAAAAAGCCACATTTTGTAAAAAACGGGTGCATTTTGATGATTGACAAATACAGGCATATATGATATCATAATGTGCCATGCCTTTTCCATCAAACCGTCGGACATCCCTAATATCAGGTAGCTCAAAGGAGCGTTAATATATGAATGTTCTTAAGAAAATAATAAAATGTACTCTCGACATCTTCGTGGTGAACTCAGTTGTTCTCATTTCTCTGCTGCTTTTTACCGATTTTAACTTTACCGAGCTAATGGTGTACATGCCGTCATATTTGTGGGGAATACCGCTGCTCAGCGTTACCTTTGAATTGATGCTGTGGGGACTCAGAGGCTACCGCGTGCTGTGGCAGTTTGCCGGTACGCGTGACCGCCTTGAATTTGAGGGTAAGGTGATACTGTCGGCGATCCCTTACTGCATAATTCATCCGATTATTTTTGAACAGCACTTTCCTCTCAGCGTATATTTGATGTCGGTGGTGTTCATGTGCTGCGGGATGATGCTGTTGCGCAGCTGTTATAAAATTATTTTCAAAATACACACGCATATGCGAAATGCTCCGGAAGACCGTCATCAGATCAAAAATGTTATGATCGTCGGTGCGGGTGAAGCCGGAAATATGCTTGAGCAGGACATAATCAACAATCCTGCTATGCGCGATTACCGCACAGCCTGCTTCGTCGATGACGATAAGCGCAAAATCGGCACGTTTGTGCGGGGAGTCCGGGTGGTCGGCAACTGCGACACGATCCCGGAGAACGTGGAAAAATATAATATTTCACTGATAATATTTGCTATTCCTTCCTGTACCAAAGCACGCCGGGCGGAGATACTGAACGTGTGCAGCAGCACCGACTGCAAAGTGAAAATCATTAACAGCATTGACAAAATGCTCGATGACAATGTGCATGTCGGCATCAAGGATACGCGCGATATCCAGGTCGAAGACCTGCTTGGCCGCGACACAGTGAAGCTGGATCAGGAAAATGTCAAGCAATTTATCGCCGGCAAAACGGTACTGGTCACGGGCGGCGGCGGATCGATAGGCAGTGAGCTGTGCCGCCAGATAGCGGCATACGGTGCGCGCCGGCTGATTATTTTCGATATATATGAAAACAACGCATACGATATCCAAAACGAGCTGAAGCGTCACCATCCCGAGCTTGATCTTGTGACGCTTATCGGTTCGGTACGCGATACGGACAGGCTTGACTCTGTGTTTGAGCAGTACCGCCCCGAGGTGGTATATCACGCCGCGGCGCACAAGCACGTG
>URHI01000028.1 GCA_900547565.1 uncultured Eubacteriales bacterium
AAGCGCTACCGGGCAAATATTCTGCCCGTACACAAGCAACGGAATATATTCCCGCGTGTGATCGGTCGTCGCGGTAAATGCCGGGTCACAGCCATGGTCGGCCGTTATCATAAGCACGTCGTCAGACCGCATGGTGCGAATAAAGCCGTCCAGCCAGCCGTCGAATTCCGTCAGCGCGGCGGCATAGCCGTCCACGTCGCGGCGGTGTCCGTAAAGTGTATCAAAATCAACTAAATTTACAAAGCAAATGCCGCCAAAATCCTCATTTGCGATGTCAGATGTAACCTTCATACCCTCGGCATTACCATGCGTAACGTACGAGCGACTAATACTCTTTCCCGCAAAAATATCGCTGATTTTGCCGACACCGATAGTATCAAGCCCTACCGCGTGCAGTGCATCAAGCATAGTAGGACCGGTCGGCGCGAGCGAAAAATCGTGCCGCCGCGGTGTGCGGACAAAGTCCGGATACTCACCCACATACGGCCGTGCTATGACGCGTCCTACCGCATTCTTTCCGGTGAGTATGCGCCGCGCCATGCGGCAGTATTCATACAGCTGTTCGACCGGGATCATATCCTCGTGCGCAGCGATCTGAAAAACGCTGTCGGCTGAGGTGTAGACTATCAGCTTGCCGGTAGCCAGCTGTTCGCGTCCGTAATCATGAATGACCTGCGTACCCGAATACGGCTTGTTGCACAGCACACCCCGTCCGGTAGCGGCGGCAAATTCCGAAATGACATCGTCAGGAAACCCGTTCGGATAGGTTGGCATTGCCTGCTTTGAAATTATGCCGGCAATCTCCCAGTGACCGGTTGTAGTGTCCTTGCCGCGCGACTGCTCGGCCAGTCTGCCGACTGCGGCAAGCGGCTCGGGCGTTGTGCCGAGAAAATCCAGTCCGTGTATATTTCCGATGCCGAGCTTGCGAAGCGTCGGTATGCACAATTTTTCCGACCGCGACACACTGCGCAGTGTGTTTGCCCCAACATCGCCGAACTGCGCGGCGTCGGGAAGCTCACCTGCTCCGCAGCTGTCAAGAACTATGAGAAATACTCTTTTGGTTTTCATTGTTTTCCCCTCAACTTGTGACAAGCAACATTTCAGCTTACAGCATATGCCGTTTCAAGCGCTATTTCCATCATTTGAGTAAACGAATTCTGCCGCTCCTCCGCCGACAGAGCTTGGTGTGTCCCCAGACTGTCCGATATGGTACATATAGCCAACGCGCGCTTTCCCGCCCTGGCGGCGTTGATATACAGTCCGGCAGCCTCCATTTCAACAGCCATTACGCCCAGACTGCGCCAGCGGTCATTAACCGTGGGATCGTCATCATAGAACGTATCCGAGGATACGATATTGCCCACATGATAGTGCGCTCCGGCCGCCTCGGACGCTTTGACCGCGGTGCTCAGCAGTGTAAAGTCGGCAATTGGCGCAAACGTACCGCCCGTTGCAAACTGAGCGGCGTAATTGGAGTTTGTGCAAGCCCCCTGACCAAGCACTATATCGCGCACATGTATATCCTCTCGCAGCGCGCCCGCAGAACCTACACGCAGTATGCTTTCAACGCCGAAAAAGTTATACAGTTCATAAGAATATATGCCCATCGAAGGTATGCCCATGCCGCTTGCCATAACCGACACCGGCACGCCACGGTAGCTCCCGGTATAGCCCTGTACGCCGCGCACGTTGTTGAAAAGGCGTGCGCCGTCAAGATAGTGTTCTGCTATGAATCTGGAGCGCAGCGGATCTCCCGGCATAAGGACAACCGGGGCTATATCTGCCGGAGTGGCCGCGATATGGGGAGTGGGATAATTGTTTGCCATGATAATATACTTCCTTTTTGTTTATTCGGGCTTTATTTCTTGCCCTCCATGAAATAGGCGGCCTCCATATCGGCCACGCACAAGGCGAACGCCAACGGGAACATCTCAAGCGCCTGTCCGACCGTACCGTTGTCCTCGTTGCCCGAGAATCCCATATGATAGCGTATTGCAAATGCCTCATCGCGCGTCAGCTTCATATAACCGGAGACGATATATACCGACTTTTCGCCGTGGCCGTAAGGCAGTGAATCCTCGATTGTGTAGTACGGCACGCTGTTCCAGCGTCCGGTCTCGTCCTTTACATTGCGGTAGGAGGTGCGGTAGAAATTGATCTTGCACAGGTCGTGAAGCAGAGCGGCAATGGCTATGCTCTCATCTGAATACTTTATGCCATAGGTATCTGTCATACGCTTGCGCGCCAGCTGATCTACCAGGCAGTCATAAACATTGAGGCTGTGCTCGCACAGTCCTCCCTCGTGGGCACCGTGATATCGCGTGCTGGCCGGAGCGGTAAAAAAATCACAGGCATCCGAGCACAGAAATGAAAGCAGTGCGTCTGAGCCTTCACGTGTGATGTTGGTCCGGAATATGTCTATAAAGCGTTCTTTGTTTGTCATTTGTACATCCTCATTAAAATATAATCTCTCAATGTATATTTTAACATCTTAACTTGTCTGTGTAAATAGTTTTTTCTATTTTTTCGGCTCACGGCAGACTAAAAATCGGGTTTGCCGTAGACAAGCAGGTTTTTTTATGGTATAATTAGTATGTATAATTTTGTTTTAATATCCCGCATTGGAGGACATATGGGTACACCTTTACTTTCTGTTCAGCCCTATAAGGGCACACGTGACTTTTACCCCGCGGAAATGCGCCTGCGCAACTGGTTTTTCGGCAAAATACGCGGTGTGCTGGAATGTGCGGCCTTTGACGAATACGACGGCCCCATGCTTGAGTCGCTTGATATTTACGCGGCAAAAAGCGGCGTCGAGCTGGCGTGCGAGCAAACCTACAACTTTACCGACCGCGGCGGGCGCCAGCTTGCTCTGCGCCCCGAAATGACACCTACCGTCGCACGCATGGTTGCGGCAAAGGTAAATGAGCTGAGTTATCCCCTGCGCTGGTTTTCCATCCCCAACTTTTACCGTTATGAACGTCCTCAGCGCGGACGTCTGCGCGAGTTCTGGCAGGTCAATGCCGACATTTTCGGATGTGACTCCTACGAGGCGGATTTTGACATAATCTCAACCGCTATAAAGCTGTTGCGCGTATTCGGCGCGGACGAAACCATGTTCCGGGTCCACATTAACAACCGCCGCTTCTTCAACGATGTCATAGCTGCCATTGCCGGCACCGATGCCGAAGGCGCAAAGGCTGTATCCAAGGTAGTAGACCGCAAGGGCAAGGTCAGCCGCGAGGCTTACGAAAAAGATATGCTGGCGCTGGGACTTGATGCCGCTCAAGTGGACAAAATAGACTCGCTTTACGGCATGAGTATTGCCGAAGCGACATCGCTCTGCCCAGATTCACGCGGCTCAGCCGAGCTGCGTCAGCTGTTTGACGCGCTCACAGCCTGCGGACTGGACAAGTACTGCGTATTTGACTTTGGCATCATTCGCGGACTGGACTACTATACCGGAACTGTGTTCGAGGTGTTCGACGAAGCACCCGAAAACAACCGTGCAATGTTCGGCGGCGGCCGCTACGACAATCTTGTAGGACTGTTTGTACACAACACCGCGATCTCGGGTGTCGGCTTCGGCTTCGGTGACGTGACGCTTGAAAACTTCCTGTATACACACAAGCTGGTCCCCGAATCGCTGTCATCCTACCGTGTCAAGGTTCTGGTGACGCGCTTCCCCGACGTGGCGTTCACCGAATACGAGACGATTGCCGACAGCCTTGTAAATGCGTCCGTTCCCTGCATGTGCTATCTCGGCACCAAAAAGTTCGGCAAGCAAATCGACTACGCAGTAACTGCCGGCTGCACTCACGTGGTGATAATGGGCGGAAACGAACTGGCCGCAGGGCAGGTGAAAATAAAGGATCTTGCTACCCGCGAGGAAACTCTGATCGCACGCAGTGAACTTATAGATTACTTTAAGAACATCTGATATTACATCACAAATCAACAAAGCAGAGGTTTGATATTATGATTTATATGTTTTTAGCGCACGGATTTGAGGAGACCGAAGCACTGGCACCACTTGATCTTCTGCGTCGTGCCGGGCTTGAGGTTACCACCGTAGGCATCGGCGGCGAGCTTGTCACCGGTTCGCACGGCATTACGGTTCAGGCTGACATCGAGGACATCGTGTTCCGCGATGACGCACCCGGCATGGTCATTCTGCCCGGCGGTATGCCCGGAACACGCAATCTTGACGCCTCGCCCGTAGTCGACGCAGCGCTTAATGCGACTGTCAGAAACGACGGATATCTTGCCGCTATCTGCGCCGCCCCGATGGTTTTGGGCAAACGCGGTCTGCTAAAGGGCAAGCGAGCTATATGCTTTCCCGGCTTTGAAAAATTCCTCGACGGGGCCATTCTCTCCAACCACCATGTGGTGCGCGACGGTAAAACCGTTACTGCCGCCGGCATGGGTGTGGCACTGCAATTCGGCCTGGAGCTGGTGGCCATGCTGTGCGGAGACGTTGCCGCAGAAAACCTCCGGGCTTCCATTATCGCCGGCTGATATGGCCGCTTCTGACACTACCTCGCGGCGTGAAACATTCCCGTCGGCATGGGCTGTGCTCGTAGGATATGTCATGCTGATCGTCGCCCGGCTGGCAGACTCCTTTGTCACAAACCCGCATCATGCCACGTGGCTCGCCGTCGTTTTTGAGCTGGCGATATTCGTCATACCGGGCTGGGTATGCATATGTCTGTCGCCCAAACGTCCGACGCTGTCGGAATTGTTAATACGGCGTCCCTGCGCACGCAACATAATCCCCTGCGCTTCGGCGCTGGTAGCTTTGATATGTCTGGCATTTCTGCTTACGGTGCTGCTGTGCGGTGACAGCACTGCGGCCGGCAGTTTTGATCTGTACAACACATTCACCGTGCAGATAAACGGCGGATTCTGGGACAATATCCGGCTGATATTGTGCTACGCCCTGCTCCCTGCCGTGTGTGAGGAGGTCATATTCCGCGGTCTGGTATGCCGTGATTATCGCACAGGAGGTGCGGTCCGGTCGGTAATCATGAGTTCACTGCTGTTCGGTATGCTGCATCTTGACCTGCGCCTGTTGCCGGTATATATTGTTAGCGGAGTAGTACTGTGCCTTTTGCTGTACGCGACACGGTCTCTGGCAGCATGCATAGCAGTACATCTGCTTTACAACATATTCGGAATTTATCTTCAGCCCTATCTTACGTCATTTTATGTGACAACGGGTAGCCGCGCACTGTTTGTCATGCTGACAGCAGCACTTATGTTGGCGGCTGCGGCGGTGTTCTGCCATGCTGCGTCAAAGCTGTACTGCTCTTATGCGACGGAGGAGCGTGCCGCCGCGGAAGCAGGCGGTAAAGCCATCGCGCCCGACACCGATACCCACCCGCTCTCGTCGGGCACCAGTGAAAGTGGCTTGACCGGGAGTCCGGTAACCGGCTATGTATCACCGGGATACCCTGTCGGACTTACTCCCGAAAAACAAATGAGCCTGCTTTACAGCAGCGTGGTATCTATACCGTTTCTGCTGTGTGTCGCAGTATTTATTATCGGAATTATACTGTTCTGAAAAGTTCAATATGGTGTAGTTCAACCAAAACCGCCTTGCGTGACGAATATGATCATTCGTCACGCAAGGCGGTTCTGCATTTAGGCATATTTGTCCAAGTCACGGTGCGGCTGTACTTACCAGTTCACATGCCACCGCTCACTGTAGCCCGACGGTTTTTCTGCGGTTGGGTTTTGCTTTTCAATGGCGTTTGCGGCACCGCTATCGTCAGAATTACTGCGGCGTCCTGAATCCGATTCGGCAATTCGCGCGGCAAGCTCGGCATCAAACAGTTCAGAGTCCGGCGGCAGCTTTATCTCGCGGTCAAGCCACGACGAAAGATATGCCGCATTTGACAGTGCCAGTTCATTCAGCCCATCTGCGCCTGGTGCCAGAAGCGGTTCTCCGTAAAGCACACCACGAGCGAAATTTTCAAGTATTCCGGTGTGTCCTGCCCCCTTACATTCGGGAACAAATTCATCGTATTCCATCGGAATTTTATCAAAGCTACGTTCCGATTCAAAGCAAAAGCTGCGCTCCGGCCTCTCAAGCCGAACCTGGTGATCTTTTCCTCCTCGGTGGGGTCGATGTACAGGGCCGCGGAGTGGCCGGCGCCGCCCTCCAGCACCAGCTTGGCACGATCACCGACTATCTCAAGACGGTTTGTCCCGGGATATTCGCCGGTTGAGGTAATAAACGTCGCAAAAGCGCCGTCAGAATAGCGCGCATAAATCGTCGCCTCGTCTTCCACCTCAATGTGATGATACTGGCCGACGCGGCACACCGCGCGAACACTTTCCGGCATGCCGAAAATCCACTGCCATATGTCCAAATTGTGTGGGGCCTGGTTAAGCAGCACACCGCCGCCCTCTCCCGACCATGTTGCACGCCAGTCACCCGAATCGTAATAATGCTGCGTGCGGTACCAGTTGGTTATTATCCATGTCAGCCGCTTGGGCTGTCCCAGTTCACCGCTCCTGACTATCTCCCGCGCACGGGAAAACAACGGATCTGTGCGCTGGTTGAACATGATACCGAACACCTTCCCCGACTTGTCTGCCGCTTCGCTCATATGCACGGCTGCGCTCAGCGACACACCGACCGGCTTTTCGGTCAGCACGTGACACCCGGCTTCAAAAGCCCTGATAGCCAGTGGTGGATGATAATAATGCGGCGTTGCAATTATCACCGCATCAACAAGCCCCGAAGCAAGAAGGTCATCCGCATTATCAAACACGGCGACATCCGGCCAGAAGCTGTTGCAGCGCATGCGCTTTTCGGCATCTGTGTCACACAGCGCCGCAAGCCTCATATGCTCAATACGCCCCTCGTATATATTCTTGGCGTGAGCCGAACCCATATTTCCCACACCGATAATGCCTACTCTCAATTTGTCCATATTGACCTCTGAAATATCATTAAAGTATTGCGGTAAAGCTAACCAAGCCCTCCGGACTGCAATCGGCCGAAATACTTCCGCCGTGTGCTTCACAAATTGCCTTGGCCACCGACAAGCCTATGCCATACCCGCCCGTACTGCGCGCACGTGATGCATCGGCACGGTAAAACCGGTCAAAAAGATTTGGTATGTCGGTACGGTCAAACCCGGAGCACATATTTGAAATTCTCAGCACACGTTCACGTCCATGATGTGACAGCTCAATCTTGATCTCGCCGTGCTCGTCAGAATATTTGACCGCATTTTCGGTCAACAGCGACACAAGCTGGCGTATCGCGCCCTCGTCTCCGTGGTATGAGATATTCGGTTCCACAGCAATGTTAAGGCTGCGACCTGAGCATTCTGCAACTGTGCGGAACGGCGCGGCAGCATCAATAACAGCCCCGCTCATGTCAAAATCCGAAATATCAAGCTGAGGACGCTCTTCATCCATTTTCGACAGCATAACCAGACGTGCCACCAGTTTTGACAAGCGTGAGGTCTGATTTTTTATGCTGTCTATCCACTCGTTTCCGCCTTGTGTCATTTCGAGCACCTCAGTATTGGCAGATATGATGGCCAGCGGCGTTTTGATTTCATGTGATGCATCGGTGATAAAGCGCCTTTGCTTTTCCATGCTTTCAACTGCGGGACGTATCGCACGCCCGGACAGTAAAAACACCGGTATAAATGCCGCAATCAGACATATAAGCTCCACTATAATAGATGTAAGCAGCAATGTGCGCCGCGATGACAGCTGATCCCGACAGTCAAGAAAGGCTATCGTACTGACGCCCGTGTCCCTGACAAGCACCGCATAGCGGTAAATGCCGCCCACACTTCCCCGCTCTGTACCGGATCCAATAACGCCGGACGCATACTCTATGGCATCTTCTGCGCTGACAGCTGCAATGTGATCGGTGTTACAGCCGACAATACTTCCGTCACGCCCGTCGAACTCAACGACGAAGTATCGTGTTGCGTATGGCGTTTCGGGTGTTATCTGAAGGTTCCCGTATTTGCGTTTTTTATCATCCGGCTTTTCAGGGGCATCGGATTCCGAGTTATCATCACCGGGCAGATCATCAAGTATATCATCACCCTGTAGCGGAGTTCTGCCTACGTCCGGACGACCGCCGGGAAATATGCCCCGATTATTGGTCAGCAATTCGAGCATACCGTTAATGCTGCGCTCGCCGGATACGTAATTTACGACATTTAGGGCGCCTACAAGCAGTGTAAGCACGGTAAAGAAAGTCAGCATTGAAATAAGTATGAACTTACGCCGCAATCGTTTTATCATTTGGCGCTCCCCCGTTCAATGTAGTAACCGACTCCGCGGGTAGCTCTGATCTCACAGACCGAACCGAGTCCGGACAGCTTTTTGCGCAAATATGATATATACACCCACACAACACTGATTTCGGAATCGGTATCGTAGCCCCAAATGCGCTCCATGAATGTTTCTGTCGGGATAACACGTCCTGCTCCCGTCATAAGTATATCCATCATCTGAAACTCACGGTTTCCGAGCCTAACGCGCTCATCTCCGCATATAAGTTCATAGCCGCTGCGATCCAGCGTCAGGTCTCCGTAAGTAATGCAGTTCGGCGTAAAACTGTTGTCCCGGCGGCGCGTCATTGCCCGTATCCGAGCCAGAAGCTCGCCCATGGCGAACGGTTTGGCAAGATAGTCATCAGCCCCGGCATCAAGCCCGGTAATTTTATCGTCCAGTTCGCCGCGTGCGGTCAGAAGCAGTACCGGTGTTGAGACACCGCGGGCACGCAGACTTCGCAACACCTCAAGGCCGTCACGCCCCGGCATCATTATATCAAGTATTATTCCGTCGTAATTTTCCGAGCAGCCCCAATCCAACGCATCGTTTCCGTTGTAAACAGCGTCAACCGAATAGTTGTTATGCTTGAGTACGGCGCACAGTGCGCGCGACATTTCGGCTTCATCCTCGGCTATCAGTAATCTCATCCACAACCTCCCGGAGCGGCAGTTCCGCCGCCTATAACTGTATTATAGACTACGAACCTTAATTATACTTAAAAACAAACTGCCTCCGGCACGACCGGGGGCAGCAGTGTGTTACCTGTGATACAGCTTTTTTGTCTGATATACCGGCTCACAGGTGAGATTGATTCCCAGCTTTTTGAACACCCCGGAATCCACCCCGGACAATATGACTGTAGAATGAGCCTCGGCTCCGCGCAATTTTTCGAGCTGTTCCATGGCCAGCGCCGCAGTAGGATCGGTAACTGCGCAAATAGACAGCGCAATGAGTATTTCGTCCATGTGCAGCCGCGGGTTATGGTTGCCCATGTTCTCAATTTTGAGCTTTTGTATCGGTTCAATTATGTTGGGAGAGATAAGATGGATTTTATCGTTAATGCCGCCCAGCACCTTGAGTGCGTTTAGCAGTGCAGCCGATGACGCCCCCAAAAGCGACGAGGTCTTGCCTGTCACAATGCGCCCGTCCGGCAATTCAATTGCCACAGCAGGGCCACAGGTGCGCTGCGAAGTAGCCAATGCGGTGGCGACCGAATGACGAATATCGGGCCCTATTCCGAGCGAATTCATCAGCATTTCCAGCTTATACACCTCGGCCTGCTCAGCAAGGCTCTGCCTCTGGTCACAGCAGGTGTTGTAATAGCGGCGCACTATCTCCTGCTTTGATGCTTCGCGGCAGGCTTCGTCATCAATTATAGCATACCCGGCCATATTCACACCCATATCCGTCGGGCTTTTATAAGGACAGGAGCTGTAGATCTTGTTGAGCATAGCCTGAACCACCGGGAAAATCTCGATGTCGCGGTTGTAATTCACCGTCGTTTCACCGTATGCCTCAAGATGAAAAGGATCTATCATGTTTATGTCGTCCAGATCTGCCGTTGCGGCCTCGTATGCAAGGTTGACCGGGTGCTTTAGCGGCAAATTCCAGATAGGAAATGTTTCAAACTTTGCATACCCTGCCGCTACGCCCCGCTTTTGCTCGTGGTAAAGCTGTGAGAGGCAGGTCGCCATTTTACCGCTCCCGGGACCGGGTGCTGTGACGACAACCAGCGAGCGGGTAGTCTTTATATAATCATTTTTGCCGTATCCTTCGTCACTGACTATGAGAGGAACATTATAAGGATAATCCTGGATCGGGTAATGGCGGTACACATTTATTCCCAGTGCTTTGAGCTTTTTCTCAAATTTTTCGGCATTATGCTGGGCGCGGTAATGCGTCATGACAACACTTCCGACATAAAGTCCTATACCGCGAAAGGCATCGATAAGCCGCAGAACGTCGAGGTCATATGTGATACCGAGATCTCCGCGGCGCTTGTTCTTTTCGATATCATCCGCGCTTATTGCAATGACTATCTCGGCCTCGTCCTTGAGCTTGAGCAGCATACGCACCTTACTGTCCGGTGCAAATCCGGGGAGCACGCGGGACGCGTGATAATCGTCGAACAGCTTGCCGCCGAATTCAAGATACAGTTTACCGCCAAAATGGTTTATGCGCTCCAGTATTTTCTCAGACTGCAATCTGATGTACATATCATTGTCAAAGCCGATTTTGTTCATAAAAGGACCCACCCTCTCCGTAGTTACAAATAGTCAGCAGGCAACAATCAAAAGCGGATCCCCACGGGGACCCGCTTTCTGCGCCCTATTAAGTATATCACTTTTGAAGTCGTTTTGCAACAGTCTTTGACAAATTTTTCAGCTTATTTATCAAGTCCCAGCTCGCGAACCAGGTTGCACATAACCTCGGTATAGCGGTTGCACTGCTCCTTACTCTCAGACTCAACCATGAATCTGACCACAGGCTCGGTTCCGCTCTCGCGGATGAGTATACGGCCGCTCTCACCAAGCTCGGCTGCTATTTTTTCGGCAGCCGCGATCACGCGGGGATCTCCCGTGACCTTCTTTTTGTTTACGACGCGGATATTTTGGGTCACCTGCGGGAATATCACAACCGGCTCAGCCAGCTTGCCGAGCGTAGTTTTCTTTTTGACGACCGTTTCCATCAGCTTGATAGATGTAAGTATCCCGTCACCGGTGGTGGCATACTTGCTGAGTATGATATGCCCCGACTGCTCACCGCCTACTATGTGACCGTTCTGCGTCATATTTTCGTATACGTATTTGTCACCGACCGTAGTTTGCTCATATTCAATTCCCGCCTCGCGCAGTGCGCGGTACAGTCCCATATTGGACATAACGGTAGTGACGACCTTGTTGTTGATCAGCCGCCCCTCGTCCTTGAGTGCTTTGCCGAAAATGTAGATTATGTGGTCGCCGTTGACCTCGTTGCCGTTTTCATCAACCGCGATACAGCGGTCGGCGTCACCGTCGTAAGCAAAGCCGGCATCAAGGTGATTTTCGATCACAAAACGGCGCAGTCCTTCGATATGAGTTGAACCGGCGTCACGGTTGATATTTGTTCCGTCCGGCTCGGCATTTATGACGAATGTTTTGGCGCCCAGCGCTTCAAACACACTGCGGGCTATCATCCACGCGCTGCCGTTTGCGCAGTCAAGACCGACGCGGTAATCCTTGAATGACTCGGATGCCAGCGAAATAAGATAGCCGATATAGCGGTTACGTCCTGCCGCGTAGTCTATACTGCGGCCAACCGCGTCACGGTGGGCCAGAGGCAGGTCGTCACCCTCAATACCAAGGCTCTTGAGATCGCCGTCTATATACATTTCTATCTTGCGGATCGTTTCATCATCCATTTTGACGCCGCCACAGTCCACCAGTTTGATACCGTTGTCGTAATATGGGTTATGCGATGCCGAGATCATAACACCGCAGTCAAAGCTCTCGGTGCGCGTGACATACGACACGCTGGGGGTTGTCGTCACATGCAGCAAATATGCGTCGGCTCCCGACGCTGCAACACCTGCGGCAATGGCGTACTCAAACATATAGCTCGAACGCCGTGTATCCTTTCCGATTACAATTCTCGCGGGTCTGCCGCTCAAAACCGTATAGTACCAACCGATAAAACGCCCTATTTTCCAGGCGTGGTCAACGGTCAATCCAACATTGACCTCGCCTCTGAAGCCGTCTGTGCCGAAGTACTTTCCCATTCTATTCTCCCTTATAATAAATATTTATGATCACAACCTCGGGCGGATTGTTTATGCGCGGAACTCCACACTCCTTGCGCAGTCCCCTGCTGACAACCATGTACTGCTCCCCACGCTGGTGGACCCCAGATGTATAACGAGGAAAAAGTCCCTGTCCCGGAGCCAGAAGACCTCGGCCGAATGCCCTCCACTGTCCGCCGTGAGCGTGACCTGCCACAGTCAGAAATATATCCTTCCCTATTATGTAGCGCTCCCAGTATTCGGGATGATGACACAGCAGTATCTTAGGGCCATTCAGCGCCGCAAAGGTTTCCAGCCAGGCAACATCGGGAGGATTACTCTTATGCCAAAGGCCGTGTGCCCCACCGGTACTCAGGCCACCGAGCCAGAATTGCCCCAATCGCACATAGCTGTTATCCAACAGTGTGACTCCGGCCGACATAATTCGGCCGCGATTTGCATCCGAAACCGATACTTCATGATTCCCGACAGAAAAATAAACCGGCGCAACAGAGGAGACTTTTTGCATAAAATCAAAGCCCACATCGTTATGCGTCGCCTCTTCAACATAGCGGGCAGTCAACTCGCCTGCCGGCTGTGTACAGTCGGTAAGCGATCCGCATGTGTCGCCCGGCAGAAAAACAACATCGGGATTGGCGTCTGATATCAGCGGCAATATATCGTCATATGAAGAATTGTGCAGATCTGCCGCTATCGCCGCGCGCAGGACACGATTTCCTTGTCCTACATCGTATTCATTAATTACAATTTTTTTCTTCATTCCCATATACCTTATAATATATGCTCAATTATAGCATATACACCACTTCCGTGTCAATATCAACCGGTGCCAAAAAACAGTGCGTTAATTGGTACGTTTATGGCCGATTTAATAATGCATGTCACGTTTATCCAAGTGCAACATCAAGCAGCATCATGGTTGCAAAGCCTGCCACGATTCCCATAGTAGCAAGATACGGATCTTCGGCCTGGTTCTGCTGACACTCGGGAATAAGCTCATGTACAGCGACCAGCACCATGGCACCCGCCGCAAACGACAGTGCATACGGCAGCAGTGCACCCATGTGCACAACGGACGCCGCGCCTATAACCCCAGCGACAGGCTCCACCATGCCCGAGCTTTGACCTACCAGAAAGCTACGCCACCTTGAAAAGCCTTCGCGGCGCAACGGAAGCGACACAGCCGCTCCCTCCGGAAAGTTCTGCAGTCCTATACCGACCGCCACCGTCACAGCACCTGCCAACGCCTCAGGAGATGCTCCCGAATGAAGCGCGCCGAAAGCAACGCCTACCGCCAGTCCCTCCGGAATATTGTGCAGTGTTATGGACAGCACGAGCATTATAACGCGGTTGAAACTGCGCTTGTCGTCACCGCCTGCTTGGTCAACATTGCGCCGGGCATGGCTGACAATTTTGTCCGACACCCACATGAACAGTGCCCCGACAACAAATCCGGCAGTGACGACCAACCAAGCAGGTACGTTGAGCTCAGTCTGTGCACGCTCAACTGCAGGCTGCAGTAAAGACCAGAACGATGCCGCCACCATGACACCGGCCGAAAAGCCAAGCATAAGGTTCATAATACGGTTACCGGGGCATCGGATTAAAATCACCGTTGCCGCACCAAGCGCCGTGACAAACCACGTTCCCAGAGTTGCCACAAGCGCGAGAATTACAGTATGTTCCATAGTTTACTATACCATCATCTTTACAGTTTAACGGCAGAGCCGCCGGTATGAAGGCTCTGCCTATGAGCAGTATATGTGACGGAGGCTATGGGGGTGAAAAAGGTTGCCCAAGAACGAAAATGGCAGAATTAAGATGAAACGGCGAATATAGTTGACGCTCTCAACGCGGCAGACATGCAGGTGCGGTACTGCAAGGCAACACATTTGAGCATACAAAACACCGCCGCATCATTCAGACACGGCGGTGCGGGATACGTATAAAGCTTTTATTCGCACATTTGTGCTAAACGCTTTGCGCGTTCGGCCGCCTGTGCGAAAAACTCTTCGGGAGTATATCTGGCGGCATAGTCAGGCCGATTATATTTGCAGGTTTCAAGCGTCAGCGTACCAGTAAAGCCCGACTGACGTATAAGCTCGGCAAAACGGTTGAAATTCAGCCGACCGTCAAACGGCAGCAGGTGAAGATCATCACCGTCTGGGCGCTCGGGTGTACCGTTGACAATGCCGAGATTGTCGTGTATGTGCGTGTACATCAGCCGGTCTCCGAACAGCTTCATATACTCGACGTTCGGCGTGAAGCACAGCTCATGACCGCAGTCCCAGCAAAAACCGACATGCTCTTCGCCGCGGTACAGCTCCATAACAAACGCCAGATTTGCCAGCTTGCGCTGATTCTCAAACGCCACATTGACACCGTATTTTACTGCCGCCTCGATCAACCTGTCCCAGCGTGCGTGACCGATGTCATTGATGCAGGGCGCATCATTTCCGCTGCTCAGATGCACCACCATGACCGGCACTCCCAGCTCTCCGCAGTCACGTGCACAGTCGATCAGCCGGTTCAGCATAGCCTCTCCGCGCTCATCGGCAGCCCAGATATCGTTGATTACGTCAAACGGAGCGTGTATGCTCTCATATTGCAGTCCGGCATGCGCAAAAGCCTCGGCAAATTCGCGGACGCGTCCGGTGCTCGGATAGCCGGTGAAGACACATTCAAATCCCAGCCCGCGCAGCATTGCAGCGGTGTCAACATTCTCCATCCCCTTGACGGGGCGGTAAATTATCCCGATTTTTCTCATACTTCTCACCTCTCGCGCCCTACCGGGCGGTATTTATTCACCAGAATTATACCACTCCGCAATCCCAAAATCAAGTGAAAACGATTTTTTCTGCGTTTTCCCCACAGAAATTACAGCGCGGCAAGTGCCGCCGACATTTCAGAGGAAAGCGCGGCAATATTGCTGTCGGAGGTAGTTGAAAGACCCAACGCCACCATCAGTGCCGTAATCTTTTCACTGTCCGAACGGCATTGACGCCACACATCCATTGAATAGCCGAGTTTTACCGGAGCACCGAGCGGAGCGGCTACGTAGTTACCGTCCTCAATCGTAATCAACTGCTCTGTTCCTCCGGCGCATACGCGGAAGGTGTCGGGCAATGACACCTCGCTCTCCTGCGGCGACGAAAGCAAATAGTACACCTTATCTCCCGCCAGCGGGCGCGACAGCCGCAAAAGTCCGCCGCTCACCGTCCCGACCGAGTCATAATCCGACAGGCAGGAGGTATCTTTTTGAGCCATAGCCAACGCAACAAGGTCGCCCGTTTCTCCCGTAATGGTCTGAACACCGACGCGCCTCGTAAGTACTCCGGCATCAAGATCAAGCGTGTCGGCAGTGCCGTCAGGCATGCGGCGCAATACGATGGGCTCATCAAAATACATTCCTCCGTCAATTACATTGCCGTCGGCATCAAGGCAACGTATTCCGGCAATGCTGGCATGCGTCAGACCGGGCTGATGATAACCGTTACCGTATATTTGCGCGAGCTTCAGTGCATTAAAGCCTCCCAGGCCGACAGGATCGATAAGCCCGATCTGTACGTTTCGGACATGGAATTTTTCTTCCGGCACCGTCAGAGCGACTGTAATAGTCGCGCCCTCTGCCGGAGTTCCGGTGGAATTTGCGGAAATACCCATCATGTCAAGAAAGACCTGACGCCCCTGGCATCGCCATGCACCGGACACATATTTAAGTGTATAGCTGCCGGACCCGGCGCCCTCTACTCCGCCGGCAAAAACATCTCCGTCCACCGTAACAGCTGACAAGCCGGCATCCGACGATACCGACACCGTCGCCACTCCGCTTGTATTGAACGGATTGACCACAGCCACGGTTATCACACTGCCGACCATGTCCGATGTTGTTGACGGATTGACCGTCAGGCTGAGCCCGCAATTCTCCGGACTTACATTCATTGTTCTGGTGTCCGGAAAACTGAGCACCCAGCCCGATTCAGTACAGGTAAATGTCAGCGTGGTAGTTCCTGCCGTGTGAGCACCTGCTATTGCCAACAGACGGGAAATATTGTTTGCACGTGCCGTAAGATAATACCCGCCGGTGACCGTGCAGGACGCCTTTGCACGTCTGCTGTCCCAAATCCTCAGTACGGTGCTTGCAGTATTCGAAAGACCTACAATTCCTCCAACCGTCTGCCATTCTCCGGTATCCGGAACATCAAACGGAATGGCGTTATTGCCGCCGAGTCCCAGCTTCAGCTCGGCGCCGGCAGGCGCCTTTATCTGAGCACTGATATAATACGGCTCCATTGACACCACGTCAAACGGAGTTTCGATGCCGGGATACGGCATGGTTGATACCGACGGTGTCGCACCTCCGACCGATGCAAGTATATCAAGTGCCGGGGCGGTATACACTCCTTCAAGCGGCTCGAAGTGCAGCGTGGTCACGCCGTCTGCAACGGGTGTCACAACAAGCGACGAGCCATTTGCCGAAACGGTTGCTACATCGGTATCCGAACTGGTCACATAGTATTTTGTCAGCACATCGGGATCGGGATAGGTATAGTCTGTGCCGACGGTAAGCTTCAGCTCGACAAATCTTGAGCGTCCGCCCTCACGTGCGCCCTCCGGATCGATGGTAAGTTCGGCGGTGTAATTTTCGCACTGAAGTGTGCCTGCCTGTGCCGTCCAGCCGCTTGAGTCCACAAAGTTTCCGTTTTCAAGCCGCTGTAAAATGGTCATACCGCTTATGGTATGCAGTTTTCCCGAATAAAGTGCAACCGAGGTATCACCGCCCGCTACCTCGGATTCCGAAAGAATTGTTTCGCGGTTAACAACGCTGTCTCCGCTCAGACTGTACGCCGCGCCGACGGTCAGATCCGGGCAGGTCCCGGACTGCGGAGCATAGTTTTTTTTGCGGTTGTCATCAATGTCGGACAGCGTTCCCGCAAGCGTCATTATCTGTGAAAACAGGTCGGGAGTCGGCTCAAGCGCCGGATTGTCGGTAGGAGTGCTGGTGTTTATAACGCGCAACACGCCCTCGGCACTGATAAGCCGCTTGGTGTCCCGGTAACCGCTGACTACATACTTGCAGCTTCCGCTGACATTCATGACCTCAGACGGAATAAAGAACGGCTGCCCGGTATACAACAGATTTACCGGAT
>URHI01000029.1 GCA_900547565.1 uncultured Eubacteriales bacterium
CTCTTCTCGCTCTTGCCGGCGGTCGTGGTATCCTTAGGCACGGCTGTAGTGGTATCCTTTGGAGCCGCAGTTGTGGTATCCTTGGGTGCGGCTGTAGTGGTGTCAGCGGGGGGGGGGGTGTCAACGGGAGCTTCTGTGGTGGTGTCGACAGGAGCCGCTGTAGTTGTTTCGGCGGTGGTGTCCTCAGTCATGTTGGGCATAGCGTCTACTTCAATGCCGGTGCCGGCATAGATGACAATGTTGTCTACGTATGCGTCAAAGCCGGGGCCGCGGGAAGAAAAGCCGAAGCCGCCGTCATACCAAAGCGGCTGAACCTTGTCGGCATCTCTCCATTCCTCACCGCTGTCAAGGACATAGCGCTTGCCGTTGACGAAAACACGTGATTCGCCGTTTTCGACCTCGATTTTAATGCGGAAGGTGTTAGTGCCGAGAGCCGCCATGTTGGATTTTGTGTCGAATTCGGAATAGTGGGTACGGTATTTACGGCCCCAGGAGCCGTTGATGATGGTGCCGAGATGTTCGGTACCGTTGACGTGAGAGTGGCCGACGTAAATGCCGTTAATGTCGTCCTTGACACCGAAAACAAAATACAGTGTATGTCCGGCATCGGAAGGATTGGGGTTGGCGACCACCTGCCAGTCGTAAACGACGGTGAATTTGTCAAGGCCGGTTACGTCGGGGAAGGGCAGCTTGTAGATCTTACTTCCGCTGAAGCAGGTCAGTTCAAGCTTACCGTTTACTACGACCGCCTCGTAGTTGTCGTTTTTGTCGGTATAGTCGAGCGTGGGGTTGGTAAAGTCCTCAGAGTAGATGACTTCGCCGTCGGTGTAAGCTGCGGTGGGGATAATGAATGCGGCACATAACAGTGTCAGCGCGACTAAAATAAATATAGTCTTTTTCATGGCTTTTCCTCCTGGCATATTTTTATTAAGTTAAAAACTTTTACGGTGTAAGGCGGTTGGGACCGCGGAACAGGAACTCGGCTTCCTTGATTGAAAGCCCTAAGAACAGCATGGTCATGCGGTCAAGTCCAAGGCCGAAGCCGCCGTGAGGCGGGCAGCCGTAGCGGAAAAACTGGAGATAGAATTCCACATCCTTTTCCAGCCCCTTTTCCTCCGCCTGACGCTTGAGCACGTCAAAGCGGTGCTCACGGACGGCGCCTGTTGTGATCTCACAGCCGCGCCATATAAGGTCGTAGCCCATGGGAACACCGTTCTCGTCGCGCATGTGGTAGAAGGCGCGCTCTTTGGCATCGTAGTCGGTGACGAACAGAAACTCACTGCCGTATTTCTCCATTGAGAATTTGGCGCAGAGGTGTTCGGCGTCGGTAGTAAGATCGCCCTTGGCTTCGTCGGCAACCTTATATCCGTAGCGCTCCTCAAGCTCGGCATAGAGGTCGCGCAGCTTGATGCGTGGGAATGGCACAGCGGGCACGATGACCTGTTTGCCGAACAGACGGGCAATGTCGTCTCCGTGCTTTTCGGCAACCTTGCCGAAAGCGTATGCCAGCAGCTCCTCCTCCAGGTGCATGACCTCTTCGCAGCTGGTTACATAGCTGAATTCGAGGTCGAAGCCGGTGAACTCGGTCGCATGCTTGTTGGTATAGGATTTTTCGGCGCGGAATACCGGGCCGGATTCGAATATGCGGTCAAGCCCTGAGGCCATGGCCATCTGCTTGTAGAACTGGGGAGACTGTGCAAGATAAGCCTTGGTGTCAAAATATTTGACCTCGAAAACCTCCGAGCCGGATTCGCTTGCCGCGCCGATCAGCTTGGGCGTGTGGATCTCGACAAAGTTGCGCTCAAGCAGAAATTCGCGCAGAGCGGCGGTCAGCGTTGTCTGCATCTTTATCATAAGCTGATTCTGTTCGCGGCGCATGTCTATCCAGCGGAAGTCCATTTTGGAGTCGATCTCCGAGTCATCCTTGATTGGCAGCGCGTCTGCTATTGAGTATATTTCAAGTGTATCGGGAAGCATTTCAATGCCGCCCATCTTGACGTACTCGTTGGCGACTACCTCCCCCTCGACCGATACTACCGAATGTATTGTCAGCTGATCAACCTTGGCGGCAAGCTCGGGAAATTTTTCTTTTTCCAGTGTGACCTGCAGCTTGCCCGTTATGTCCTTGATGACCAGAAAGGCCATTGTGCGCTTATTGCGTAGGTTTTCAACAAAGCCGGCGATGCGGCAACGCGTACCGGGGGTAACTTTTGAGATGTAGGTTCTTTCCATTTTTAAATTTATGCCTTTCTCACTAAAATGTTTCGGTGTCAGTCGAGCGGGTTGCCGTCGTGATCGAACAGCGGCAGCGGCTCGAGGTATGTAATGTCGGAACGTCCGCGGGCATCGCCCTCGGCAAGAATGGTCATGCGGCCGCAGATTATACCGCCCGCCTCTCTGACCAGCTCCTCAATAGCGCGGAGCGACTCACCGGTTGAGATGACATCGTCAACAATGAGTATGCGTTTGCCCTTCATAAGCGCGGCATCTGCCGTATCGAGGTAGAGGTTTTGCTCAGCCTCCGTAGTGATGGAGCGGACAGTGACCTTCATGACTCCCGTCATGTACAGCTTGGGTGCTTTGCGTGCGAGAAAATACTTCTGATTTCCGGCGAGCCGTGCCATTTCGTGAACCAGAGGAATTCCCTTTGCCTCGGCGGATATGAGGTAATCATATTCAGGGGCCTTGTCAAGCAGGGCACGGGCGCAGGCGGTTGTCAGCTCGGGGTCGCCGAAGATGACAAATGCGCCGATCGACAGTTTATCATTCAGCGGACAGATCGGCAGGTGTCTTTCAAGCCCTGCGATAGTCATTTTATAGCTTTTCATACCAAGTCCTCACTTAAATTATCTTTCCTTTATTAATTATACACACAAATAAAAAAAAGTCAAGATGCAGGCAATATATTGGAGAAGAATCTTAAAATGTGTACACTGCTGTCAGTAACGCGAAAAAATAAGACGACACCGCAGTGCGGTGCCGTCTTGTTATTTATGCCGGATTACTGAACTTTTGCAAGATAATCTGCGATAGCAGTTGTGTAAGCGGCGGTCGAAGTATCGGCGGGCATATCGCCAAGTCCTGTCCAGACTGCGATGTTGTCAACATAACCGTCAATAGCGGCACCGGTCTTGAGGCAGAGTGCGTAAGCCTCAAGTGCGTTCCAGTAATATATACCGGAGGCACTGATATCGGGCTTGGAAACGCAGACAAATTCAGCACCGGGCTGGCTGTTGTCTCTCATATAAACTGTGGGACCTTCGTTGTAGTTTGCCTGATATCTGATGGTTATAGATTTATCCAGCAGAGCGGGAACATTCTTGTCGAAGTCCTGACCGGTCAGCTTTTTGAGTACCGAAGTTGTGCCGTCGCTGTCATCCTGGTCGGCAGAGTAGAAATCAGAGCCCTTCAGGTCGTATGCATACCAGGCACCCAGGAATCTGGGCTGGCTGTTTGCGGAACCGTAAACGCGCAGGTGGCAGGTGTTGTACGAATTGTAGCCGTCGTAGTTAGCCACCAGAACGATGTAACGGTCGTTTGTTTTGGTAGCGGTGTACTTGATATCGTACTGAATGGTGTAGTCACCCTGGCAGGCGGCTGCCATGTATTCGTTAGTAGTGATCTGTATGTAAGAGTCCTTACCGTCAATGTTGCCGCCGTCATAGTTGACCAGCTTGAGCGCGCCGGATTCGATGGAATACTTGGTGGTATTGTCGGTCAGAGCGCCGTCAGCAATATTACGGATCTGCCAGCCGAGCAGTTGGGCAACTGCCGCGGAATCCGCGGTGTCGGCATAGCTGTCAAAGTTTTCAAAGTAGACCATGGTTCCCTCGGGAATTGCGGGGATCTCTACCTTAGGAGCCTCAGTGGTGGTGTCCTTGGGCTTTTCGGTAGTTGTGTCCTCAGCCTTCGGAGTTGTGGTATCCTGGGGCTTTTCGGTGGTTGTATCCTGGGGAGCGGGTGTCGTGGTGTCTTTGGAAGCGGGTGTCGTGGTGTCTGCAGGCGTATTGTTGTCGTTGCTGCAGCCGGCAAACAGTGCGGCCACCATGAGAAGGGCAAGAACTAAGGTAATAACTCTTTTCATGACGAATTTCCTTTCGTAAAATTATATTTTGATTGTAAATTGATTATAACACACCTAAAGACGCTTTGTCAATCGAATTTTGAACGGAAATTCAGCCAAGACATGGTTTTTGTTGATTATGACGGTTAAGACATTTAATATTTGTAAAAATAGTCACATATATTTTAAAGTTTTTTCTTTTGACACAACAATCGCCCCACCGGGCAGAAAATCCCGACGGGGCGTTGCCTTATTTGCCGGACTTACGTATTCCGAAGAACCGCCGCAGCAGCGGCGCCAGCAGGGCAGGGGACCTGATTATCACTATTTTCATGACTGACCTCCGCACAGCGTTCTGATATCAGTTTATGCGGCGGTGAGCCGTTATGTCAAAGCATGACAGTGCATTTGGTGACTGTCGGTGGCAGGAGAAGTTTGCCACCGTGGACGATCGAGCTTTCCTCAGGAGCGCGGTATTGCACGTTCTCCCGCCGCGCGGAATGCCTCGGCGATAGCTGTGCGAAGAGGAGCGTCCATGGCGATATTTCCGGCCTCGGTGGCACCTCCGCGTGTGGCAACACGACGTTCAAGAGCCGCAAAACAGTCGCTTTCTGCGGCAACTGAGTTCTGAGCGCAGGTGTCCGTGCCGTTTTCCTCGGTGTACTCCGCCGCATAAGCGAACATGCGCCGTACTATCGCGGTTGATTGCACCGCGTCAAAGCCGAACTTCATACATTCGGCGCGATATGACTTCAGTATATGTGCGGCAAAGCCAAGGCCGCACGACGCTGTGACTGTCAGCCGGTCGAGCATGGACTCGTTCATCGGAATGGCGTCGCCAAGAGACTCAAGCAGCGGTACGACGTCACCGAATGCCGCCGCGTCCGAATAACCTAATATATCGCAGGCTTCGGCGGCCGCGAGTGTGGGCATGACGCGCAGCACGGGGCAGCCCAGAGCTGCTTGTATTTCGTCTATGTGCACGGCACACATGACGCTGATAACGCGGTGATTGCTTCCCACATATGACTTAAGCTCTGTCGCCAGCTCGCGGAATACGCGCGGCTTGACGGCCAGAACAACAGTGTCACAGCATGCAAACAGTTCGGAGGCGGCCGAGCATGTATTGTGTCCGGCGGACGCGGCGGCGTCAAGCGTAGCCCGGGTATGTGCAGTGACGGTGATATCGGCGGGGGTGAGAGGGCCACCCGGCCGGCACAGGCCGTGCGTTAGCGCCCGGGCGAGGTTACCGTATCCTAAAAAACCTAATTTCATTGATTCGTTGTCCTTTCTGCGGGTCAGGCGCCGGCGGTGAACAGTGTTCCGATCGGCTTGCCCGCTACGATGTCGTACAGTATATCCGGATTGGATCCGTTGGCAATTATCATGGGCACGCCCGCGTCGCGGCAGATCCTGGCGGCATCCAGCTTGGCGCGCATGCCTCCCGTGCCTCTTGATGTTCCGGCACCGCCTGCAATGCTCTCAAGCTCGCTGTCGATATGGCTGACGACGGGAATGAGCTTTGCGTCCGGGTGGTCCTTGGGATTGCGGTCGAACAGACCGTCAACGTCAGACAGGTTGACCAGCAGATCTGCTCCGACCAGTGCCGCAACGTAAGCGGCAAGTATGTCGTTGCCGCCGATCTTGATCCCTTCAAACGAAACCGTGTCGTTTTCGTTGACAACGGGAATGCTGCGTCCGCTAAGCAGAAGGTGAAGCGTTGACTGCGCGTTTTCGCGGCGCAGCGGTATATCGACTACGTCCTTGGTCAGCAGTACCTGCGCGGCAACATAACCGTAATCCATGAAATATTTATCGTACATACTCATCAGCTCGCACTGGCCGATCGCCGCGGCGGCCTGCTTTTCGCTTATTGTATCCGGGCTGCGCGACAGTCCCATTTTGACCCATCCTGCAGACACTGCACCGGACGACACCAGTATCAGCTTGATACCGCTGTTCTCTATATCGCACAGCACGCGGCACAAATGCTCGATTTTACGGATATTCAACATTCCGGTTGCATGTGTCAGGGTAGATGTTCCCACCTTGACAACAATTATTTTCTGATTTTTTTCCATTTGCTCTTCAACTTTCGCGTGTTTTATGGTATGATATATATATTCTATAATAAAACTCGGAATTTTGCAAGATGATTTTTAAAATCATGCAAAGAAAGGCGTAAATTATGACCGAAAAAGAGTTGATATCCATGTGTAACGCAGGGAGGAGCGTGCTTGCCGCCCTTGCGTCTCCCGAAGCACGGGACAAAATTCTGGCCGCCATACCCGGTGCACTGCTGGCGGCGCGGGAGCATATTCTGTCTGCCAATGCCCGCGATCTGGTTGCTGCGCGTGATAAGGGACTGTCGGCGGCAATGCTTGATCGGCTGACGCTGACTCCCGAACGGCTGGACGGTATTGCAGCCTCGGTCGAGCAGGTGCGTCAGTTACCTGACCCGCTCGGAATTGAATATGAGGATACCAGACCGAACGGTCTTCACATAACGCGCTGGCGTGTTCCGCTCGGTGTTATTGCCATGATATACGAGGCGCGTCCCAATGTCACGGTTGACGCATCGGTGCTGTGCCTTAAGAGCGGGAATGCCGTGATATTGCGGGGCGGAAGTGAGGCATTGAACACCAACCGGGCGATCGTTTCGGTGCTGCGCGAGGTGTTGACTCCCTTCGGCGCGCGTGACGCCGTTGCGCTGGTGGGAGACACCGACAGGCAGAGCGTCAATACAATGCTGACCATGCGCGGGTATATTGATCTGATTATTCCGCGTGGCGGTGCGGGACTGATCCGCAATGTCGTGGACAATTCGCGTGTGCCGGTCATTGAAACGGGTGCGGGGAACTGCCATGTTTACGTCCACAGAAGTGCCGATATTGATATGGCGGTGAATATCATAGTCAATGCCAAGACGTCGCGGCCGTCGGTGTGCAATGCGGCTGAAACGCTGTTGTGCGACAATGCCATAGCGCCCGAATTTCTGCCCCGCGCGGCGGCGGCTCTTGCGGCACGCGGTGTTGAGCTGCGTGCGTCGGCCTCGGCTATGCCCTATGTCGCGGGTGCCGTCCCTGCGACCGAGCAGGATTTTGCCACCGAGTACAACGACTATATTCTTGCAATAGGCACGGTGGAGGATGTTCGCGAGGCGGTCGCGCATATCAACAAATACGGTACGCGGCACAGCGAGGCTATTGTGGCTGAGGATGCGGCTGCGGTCGAGTATTTTATGACGCATACTGATGCGGCGGCGCTTTATCACAATGCCTCTACCCGTTTCACCGACGGCGGCGTGTTCGGTATGGGCGCCGAAATAGGCATATCGACGCAGAAGCTGCACGTTCGCGGCCCATTTGCAATGGAGGCGCTGACCACAACCCAGTACAGGGTGCTGGGCGACGGTCAGGTGCGGTGAGCGCAAATATAAACAGAACAATACTTTCCCGCGGATGATACGGCATCCGCGGGAATATTTTCTGCTTGGTAAAAGCATATTTACGTCTCGCGTCATATACTGGCATATCATACACAAACGGAGGTGTAATATGAGAATCGCAATAGCAGGCTACGGCAATGTAGGGCGCGGAGTTGAGGCCGCCGCAGGCGGCTTTCCCGATCTCGTACTGAGCGGAATATTCACACGGCGGCCGCGTGAGGTTGCGGAGCAGACTAATGTTCCGGTCTGGCCGTACAACGATGCCGCACAGCACGTCGGCGAGGTCGACACCGTAATTATCTGCGGCGGCAGCGCAGACGACCTGCCGGTCATGTCGCCGTATTTTGCGCGGTATTACAATATTGCAGACAGCTTTGATTCACACGAGAACATGTCCGAGCACATCGCCAGAGTGGACTTGGCGGCGCGGGGTGGAGGACATGTCGCCGTGACGGCGGCGGGCTGGGATCCGGGACTTATGTCGCTGGCACGGCTGTATTTTGCCGCCGTACTGCCGGGTGGTGAGACGCTTACACGCTGGGGCCCCGGAGTAAGCCGCGGACACACGGAGGTGCTCAGGCGTATGCACGGCGTGGCCGAGGCGGTGCAGTTTACGGTACCGGACAAATGTGTTGATATGCCTGACCTTCCTGAGAGTGGCAATTTCGCAGGCGGCTCTGATAGCGACCTGCGTCAAGCGCACCGCCGGGAGTGCTATATTGTCCCGCTTCCGGGGACTGATACTGACTCGCTGGCCGATGCGATACGCCGTCACCCCTATTTTGAAGGCTATAAGACCGATATCAGTTTTGTTACACAGGACGAGTTTGATGCTATAGGTAACACCGATCGCCACGGTGGACTTGTGGTGCGTCGTGGCGACTGCGGAGGACTTTGCAGTCTGACCTTCAAGGCCGCGCTGGCATCCAACTCCCGCTTTACCGGTTCGGTGCTGTGCGCCGCCGCCCGCGCCGCAGACAGGCTGGCCGGCAAGGGCCGGACAGGATGCTTTACACTTGCTGATATCCCACCGGTCCTGCTCTCGGGAGATGAGACGGTGATGTGGTAATTTGAAGGGGTTTCACGCCCTGCGGGGCGCGCCGAGGGCTGCTCGCCCTCGACCTCGGGCGCTTTTTGGGAAAAGCGCCGCAAAAACCTTTCAACAAAGGAAAATATAACGCTTATCTTCAAAAGACGTAAGTACAAGCTTAACCGTTCAAACGCTTTAGCATAACTTCACGTCTGTCCGCTTACCCTATATTTCCTTCTTGGTGAAAGTTCTTGGTGGTCAAGGCCACTTCTTTCAAGAAGGAGCCTTGCGGGGTCCGGGGCGGTGCCCCGGTAATGAGTTGCCGGTATTTACTCCGTAAGTGCGCCTTTATCGGGCAGAGGGGCGCCGGCCACCTGCTTATCCTGCCTGACAACTACAACCTTTTCACCCGAATAGCTGCCGTTCACGGGCACCAGATACACAAACCGCCCGAGATCCTCCAGTGGAGAGTCGCCCAGCGTGCCGTTAAAGCTGACAGTAACACCGTCATCCGATTTTGTTGCACTGCAATCAAAAATCCAGTCAGAGCAAGACGCAGTGGCAAGCACGGCGATAATATATGCGTCATTGAAATAGTCTTCACTGTATGTACCGGCGACAAAATCGCTGTACGCTGAGCCGTTGAGATAGCGCAGGCAATACCAGTTTTCCGGATCGGACACATAGCTGTACACTTCTGTAAGTTCCTGAAAACTGTTAATAATGAAATATTCGGTGCGCCAACTGCCATCCTGCATCCCCGGGCCGGCAAAAAAGCCGGATATAATCCCGGCCGGCGCGGAATCGCCAATCGGTTGGATACTTGAAGAGGAGGTGCTTATTTCACCGCCCGGCGTTGTTGCACAACCCGCGAGAACAATAAAAAGGCCTATTATAACACACGCAATTGTTTTTTTCATTTTCATTCCTCCTACAGATCTATTGATACCGAGAGCAGACCACCCTCGCTTTATTATACCATACTTTGGAAGTAATGTCAACCGAGTGCTACCTTCGCCGCTGCGTGCCTCATAGAGAAAAAAACGTTGAAAAAGCATGAGTATAATTCTTTTTGTTCTTCCGCACCTCTGAGATTTTCGTCATATTATACAGAAACCCCCTCGTACAGTTAGGTCTGCGCGAAGGGATTTTTGTGTAATATTACCGAGTATATGCGAACAGATAATTGTAAGCTCGCAACCCGCGTTATTTTGTTACTATGCCTGCCTCGGTCAGCGGAGAGTTCTGCTCACCGATAACCACGGCTTTCCAGCCGTCCGCCGTGCCGTTGTAGTTCACCCGGCTCAGTGCCGTGCAGCCGTCAAAGCAGCGCAGGTATACATTTCTGAGGCTGGAGGGCAGCGTGATCGTCGCCAGCGCGGTGCAGTCGCAGAAGGTGGCGCCGCACTCATTGCTGTCTTCAATATATCCTATCGACACGACTCCCTCTGGAATGACGATCTCGGTCAGCGCGGTGCACTTCTGGAAGGTACTTGCACCGAGGAAGGTGAGCCCGGTTCCGAGGTCAACCTCCTTAAGATGCGCACAGGAGCGGAAGGTGTAGTCACCTAGCGAGGTAACGCCCGTCATGCTGACGCTCTCAAGGCTGACCGCATATGCAAATGCAAAATCGGAAACTGTTTTTACGCTTTCGGGAATGGTATAGCTCTTGTCGGCACGGCCGGTAGGATAGTATACCAGCGTTGCCTTGTCAGCCGAGAACAGCACACCGTCAACAGCCGCAAAGGCAGAATTTCCGGCGGCGACCTCAACCTTGTTCAGTTTTGTGCAGGAGCCGAATGCATTGGTCCCCATTTCGGTCAGCGCGACGGGAAGCCCGATGCTGTCAAGCTCGCTGCAGCCGTAAAACGCATACCTGCCTATGCTTTTAAGCGTGGACGGAAGCGTGACGTTTTTCAGCTGCGCACACCCCATAAACGCTTTTTCGCCGATAGCGGTAACACCCTCGGGAATGACAACTCCGGTAATAGTCACCATGCCGTTAAAAGCTTCGTCTGCAATGACGGTTACTTTTTTACCGTCGTACTCGTCCAAAATTTTGATCTCACCCACCGGCGTGTCACAGCCGATGACCTCGGCGTGATCGTCATAAACCTTGTACAGCACCTCATTGACGAGCATGGTGTCGGGATTTTTAAGCTCGCTGTCTATCTGTGACAGTATATCCTGAAGATTTGTAGTGGTATCATCGGTCTTGCCGGGATTCCGGCTGACGCACGATGCAGCAGTAAGCATCAGCGCCGCAAGCAGCACCGACGTAATAATTATTTTTTTCATTTAATATCTGCCTTTCTGTATCACAATCAGTCAATTAATATTTTATCGCAAAAACAAACATTTGTCAATGCCCGCAGGTGTTGAAGTTGTGAACTTGATGTTACTTTACTGAAAAAATTGAGTTAACATATGCTGATATTACATCTGCCTGCTTGATATATCCGGTTTTGGAAAGGTGTACAACGTCGGTGATCATCAGCCGTCCGGTATCCGAGTAATCTGAAAGCCTTACCTCCTCGCGCACACGGTCGTCTTGCTCATTTATGACCAGATTGGCGGGTATAATATAAATCCCCTCGGCTTCACGTCCGCCGAAAGCTTGCGTCAGGCGCTCAAAATACCCGGCCTGTGCGTGGCGGGTAAAGGCCGCATCAAAAGCATAACCGAGGCAGAAGCCGTCGGCAGGAGCCAGATATTCGGTCATGATAAACACCCGGACCTGTTTTCCGCGGGACTTGCCGGCGGCGGTTACCGATTCGACAAGCCGGGAGTAGTTGTTCACCGACAACGCACTGTAGCCGTCGTTTGCGCCGAGATAGAACACCACAAGATCGGGACATTCAAAGCCATTGGCGGTCAGATAGTAATCAAAATCGAACTCCGACGTCTTGGGGTTGAAAAATGCATTGTCCTGCTTGACCGCCGAAGCATATGACAGATAATTTGAGGTGCTCCAGGCACCGCGCCCCTCGTGCGCGTTGCCGGCGGCTGTTTTTTTGGTTCCGATAAGCGTCAGCGAAGCGCCCCATGTGGATTTCAGGCGGTTGACCAGTGTGCCGTCCGACACGCGACTGTCGCCGATCACCAGCGCACTGATAATGATATTTTCCCGCGCCTCGGATATCAGGCTTACTGTCTTGGTGTATATCACCACCGGGCGGCCATCGATGTACTTACGCAATGTGACGGTCAACTCGGCCTTCTCGGCCGCGGTGGGCGTTATTGCAACGGAATCTGCCGTAACAACTTTTTTTCCTGTGCCGCTGTAGTCGAACGTCACAGACACGCCCTCTCCCGGCCATTCCATGAACTGCCCTGTCTCAAAGCTCATCTGCTGTCCCACCATAAGGCGGCAGCTGTCAGGCAGATTGACATCGGGTATATCCACATTTCCGAGATTGACCGCACCGTTTTCCGACACCACCTCAAGGTAGGCACTGGAGGCATAGCACACCTGACCGTTGTACAGCACCTTGCTCCACTTGTTGCCGTCCCGGCCGATGCCGATGCGCACAAGCTCACTGCCCATAGTCAGATATGTGATGATACGGCTGTCTGTCGTGTTAGGGGCAGAACGTATGTTCAGCGCCCCTGCGGTAACCGACACTATCTGGTTGACAACAGTATAGCCGTCCTCGTCTGTCTCACCCGGCTCACCGTTGCCGCCTGTTCCCCCATTGTTTGCACCGGTATTTTCGGTGACACCGATGTATCCTGCGTCCATAACCGTACCGTTGGTCAGCCTGACAATAAGATGCCGCTCGGCGTTGACCTGCACCGACGCAATTCCGACACCCGCCGTGCCCTCCTGCTGATGCGTTCCCATAAGCTCGGCAACCCATTCCGCCTCACTGCCCGTATAGCCGTTTTCAACCGCGCTTTGATAGGCGGATTTTCCATTCTCGCCGTCCTTGCCATCCTTGCCGCTCAGACTTGCAAGCCACTCCTCGGCCGTGCCCTGAAAACCTGCCTGGCAGGCCAACTCGTATGCCGAGGCACCGTCCTTGCCGTCATGACCGTCGGCCCCCTTGAGCGACTCCACCCACTGAGCCTCACCGACACCGGTCAGTCCGTTTTTAACAGCCAGCTCGTAAGCGGACAGCCCGTCCCGGCCGCAGGAGGACAGCGTCAGTACGGCGGCGAGCACCGCCGCCAGCAGCAATGCCGGTCTGAGCCGTGACTTTCTTGATATATTACCTGAATCGTTCATATTTATGCACGCATGCGCCATTTTCATATCCCCCGGCCTTATTTTTTCCAGTCATTCACCTGATTGACCATGGACGTGCCCTTAGGCTGATCCACACCGTGCAGCTCTGCCTGCTCATAGCGACGGTATTGCTCCCAGTATTGCTGACCGTAAATATGCTGCTGCTCGTCCCACTCATCGCAGAATTGCTTCATTCTGCGGCGCAGGCGCCCGACTATACCGTCATAGCCTGAAAAATCAAACAGATTGTACATTTCCCACGGATCGCTCTGCAGATCAAACAGCTGTGTCAGCTTGAGGTTTTCCGTGCGGTACTCTATCAGCTTATAGTGCCCGTCGGCAACGCCGCGTATGCGCGCCTGGAAGGCGTAATATATCTCCGGCCGCGTCACAAGAGCGGCGTCCTCGAACATCCCCGCAAAGCTGATACCGTCAACACTGCCGGGAATGTCAAGCCCACACAGCCGGCACAGCGTCGGAAAAATGTCAAGCAAATATACATACTGCGACCGTATCTCTCCGCGCGGGATACCCGGCCCGCGCATAATAAGCGGCACATTGGTGCTGTGCTCGTACACATTCTGCTTGCCCATCAGCCCGTGCTGACCTATTGCCAGTCCGTTGTCGCCGCAAAACACAATAATTGTGTCGTCGTACATGCCGCGGTGCCGGAGCGCGTCGAACACACGGCCGATGCAGTCGTCTATGTGGCTTATCATGGCGTAATAATCGGCAATATGGCGCCGTATTTCGTCGGGACGGCGGGGGAACGCGGCCGTAGCCTCATCACGCCCCTTGTCCGACCAGCCGAAGCTGAAATCCGGCATGGGGCGGAAATTAGGCGGCAGTGTTATATCATCCGGATTGTACATATTGCGGTATTTTTCAGGCATGGTGCGCGGATCGTGCGGCGCCAGCGTTGACAGATACATGAAAAACGGCGCTTCGCTGTTATAATTCTCGATAAACTCCACCGCGTCGCCTGTGAACAGCTCTGTCGAATGTACCCCCGCATGGATTTTATCTGCCAACACCCGAACGGGCGTCATGTTTGCCGAAAAATTGGGGACAAAGGGTATTTCGTGGTCATATCTTCCGTCACTGCGGTAGTCACACACCGGCACGTTCCAGTGATCCCACATGCCGCCGAAAAAAATGTCCTTACCGCCGTTGAAGCTGCGTGAAAAGCCCTCGGTGCCGTTGTGCCATTTGCCCACCCCGAAGCAGTTGTAGCCGCCGTGCAGAAAAGACTCCCCCATCGTGGCGCAGTCATCTGGAATGGTCTTGCCGTTATCCTTGAAATTGAAAAGCGTTTTGCCTGTGTTTATCATGGCGCGGCTGGGCATACATACCGCTGATGCCGTGCCTCCGGGTATGTGTGCACCGGTGAATGACGTACCTTCCCTGACAAGGCTGTCGAGATTGGGTGTGATTATTTCGTCATTGCCGAGCGCGTGGACGGTTCCGGCGCGCTGGTCATCGGTCAGTATAAAAACAACATTGGGGCGTCCGGTTAATGCCATATTAATCTCCATTCTGCCGCTTTGCGGCAGCACAAATAGTAATCAGTGAATTTTGCCTCGGCAAAATTCGTGCGTGAAAAAGTACATTTCACTTTTAGATGGAAGCAACTTTCACGCTACTCCTCCGTACCGCGCCGAAAAAGCTCCGCGCGGTGTTTTTTCTCCTTTTATTATACCAAATCCTGTGTGACATTGCAATACAATGTGAAAAAAACAGGGGGCTGCCGTTGACAACCCCCACAATATTAATGTTTTAGTGTTCTTCGTCTTCAACGGAAACCGGCTGTGCGAGCTTTGTCACAATAGCGCTTTCCACTCTGCGCTCGGCAAAGCGGTCAACCTTTATGTGCAGTCCGCAGCAGTCGACCTCAAAGGTCGCACCGTCCTCGGGTATCTCGGTCAGACAGCTGATCACAAGTCCACCCAGTGTGTTGGCTTCAACGTCATCAGGAATATCCACACCCAGCTCACGGCGTACGTCATCAAGCTCGGCGTTGCCCGGAATACGCCAGGTATTTTCAGCCAGCTCGACAATAGCATCGTTATCCTCGCTTACATCGTCGGTTTCGTCGTAGATGTTACCCAGAATTTCCTCGATCAGATCCTCCAGTGTGACAATACCCACCAGCTCACCGTACTCGTTGATGACCGGCACCATATGGCGCTGATCCTTCTGCATTTCGGTGAACAGCTTGTCGCAGGGAATGGTTTCGGGCACCATGCAGGTCGGGCGCAGAATTTCGCGCAGCGGCTCGGGATGCTCGGAGCGGAGATTTAGCAGGTATTCCTTGACGATAAGTATACCGATTATGTTGCCGGGATCGTCCTCCCACACCGGGATACGTGAAAATCCGCAATCCGCTATGGCAGTTGTGATAGCCTCGTCGGTATCGTTGATGCTTACGCTGATAACATCGGGCATACGCGTCATAACATCCTTGGCCGTGCTGTTGTCAAACTCGAAAATGTTGTCGATCATTTCACGTTCCTTGGAATCGATCGTCCCGGATTCCTCTCCGATATCCACCATCATACGAATTTCGTCTTCCGTAACCTTTTCCTCTTCGGCCTTGTCCTTGATACCGAACAGTCTCAGTACACCGGCGGTCGACACCGACAAAAGCCAGATAACAGGCTTCATAACGATCGCCACCGCGCGAACCACGGGAGTTGTAAAGGCGGCGACCTTCATAGGTGAGTGCATTGCGATGCGCTTGGGCACCAGCTCACCCAGCACCAGTGTGAAGAATGACAGTATTATGGTGATAAGCACCACAGACAGTGTGTTGAGCGCCGACTCCGGCAGCAGTGTAAATTTAACGTCGTCCACAAGCCACCTGACTAAGCTGTCCGAGAAGTTCTCGGCGGCAAAGGCGCTGCCGAGGAAGCCTGCCAGCGTTATACATATCTGTATTGCCGACAGAAACGAGGTAGGTTGCTCAACCATTTTGAGCATACGCGCGGCCTTTTTGTTGCCCTCCTCAGCATCTTTTTTAAGCTTGTTGGCGTTAAGCGAGACCACTGCGATCTCTGACGCGGCGAAAAACGCGTTTACAAGTATAAGTAAAAATTGTAAAAGCAATTGTCGCCCTATTGGGTCGTCCAAAAAAATGATCCTCCTGTAATAAAATTTATGCGATAAGTTCGCATATTGCATAAATTATATCACATTCGCGTATTTTTTGCAATAGTATTTTTGACATGTATATAGCTGTTCAACGGCAGTCAATTAGTGCAATTTGTACAATATAGATCACGTCATCATCTCGGAGCGCAGAAAAGCCAGTATCTTCTTTTCTTCCCGGGACACCTTTACCTGGCTCAGTCCCAGGCTGTCTGCCGTTTGCTGTTGGGTCATATTACGGTAGTAGCGCAGCATGACGATGCGCCGCCACATAGGCTGCATTTTGGCAATGGACTGTGTCAGCGCGATATGGTCGGACAGTCGCTCAAGCTCCTCGGTGCCGTCCGACACAGTGGACTCAAGCGTGACGCCTTCATCACCGTAAACCGTATCCGAGAGCGAAGAGACCGGCGACATGGCATCAAGAGCCATCGCCGCCTCCTCACAGCTGACGCCGCATGCCGCCGCCAGCTCACTGATAACCGGCTCACGCCCCTCACAGCTGACAATGCGGTTGCGTTCCCGCATGAGCAGCATACCTAAGCGCTTATATCCCCGTCCCACCTTGATCATGCCGTCGTCCCGCAGATGACGGCGTATCTCGCCTATTATGAGCGGGACAGCGTAAGTGGAAAATGCATTGCCGCGGTCCAATTCAAATGAGCGAATCGCCTTAAGCATACCAAGTGTGCCTATCTGAATCAGGTCCTCAAGCTCGGTGCCGCGGTCGCGGAAACGCAGCGCTATACTGCGCACAAGACCGCCGTTAAGCTGAAGCAGGCGGGCGGTTGCCGACTCGTCCCCGGCCTGAGCCTGCGCGATAAGCTGGCTGTTGCAGGAGTACTGCGATGCCGCCTCCGGCTGTTCTGTCATATTAATCTCCATTCTGCCGCTTTGCGGCAGCACAAATAGTAATCAGTGAATTTTGCCTCGGCAAAATTCGTGCGTGA
>URHI01000030.1 GCA_900547565.1 uncultured Eubacteriales bacterium
TAATTACAAAGCCTACGAATATCTCGGCGCACACCGCGAGGGTGACAGCTATGTTTTCCGCGTATGGGCGCCTAATGCAGATGCGGTTTATGTGATAGGCGAGTTCAACGGATGGGATATGTCTCTGCCGATGCATCGCGTAACTGATGGCGGAATATGGCAGGCCGAGTCATCTGCACCGCAACCGGGTCAAATGTATAAATACCGTATCGTTAGTCCGTACGGCACGTCCGACAAGGCAGACCCGTACGCCTTTTCGGCAGAAACACCGCCGGGCACCGCATCGGTGCTGTGCGATATTTCAGGCTTTCAGTGGCATGACAGCGCATGGTTGCAGCGCCGCGTCGCCACCATGACGCGACATGAATTTTATCGCCAGCCTATTAATATATATGAGCTGCATATAGGTTCGTGGCGCCGCAATGCCGACGGTTCACAGCTGAGCTATACGCAGCTGGCAGATGAGCTGATTCCGTATGTCAAGCAAATGGGGTATACCCATGTAGAGTTTTTGCCGGTAATGGAGCATCCGTATGAGCCTTCGTGGGGATATCAGGTTTGCGGTTATTATGCGCCAAGCTCGCGTTTCGGCTCGCCGCATGAGCTTATGACGCTGATTGACCGTTTGCACACGGCCGGTATAGGCGTAATACTTGATTGGGTCCCGGCACATTTTCCCAAGGACGCACACGGACTGTTCGAATTTGACGGCGGACCGCTATACGAGTACCAGGGCAGTGACCGCATGGAGCATGCCGGCTGGGGCACGCGGCGCTTCGATGTCGGACGGCAGGAGGTTGAGAGCTTTCTTGTATCAAACGCTGAATTCTGGGCGGGCACGTATCACGCAGACGGCCTGCGTGTTGATGCAGTGGCGTCCATGCTGTATCTTGACTATGACCGCAAGCCCGGCGAATGGGTGCCCAACGTCTACGGCGACAACCGTTGCCTTGAGGCCATTGCTTTTTTCCGCAAGCTGAACGGACATATGGCAGGTCAGCACCCGGATGTGCTTATGATTGCCGAGGAGTCAAGTGCATGGTCGCATATAACCGACGACGGCGCGGAGGGGCTCGGATTTTCACTCAAATGGAACATGGGGTGGATGCACGATGCTCTCGACTATATTGCCGAGGACGCGCTGTTCCGGAAATATCATCACAATAAGCTGACGTTTTCGCTTACGTACGCATTCAACGAAAAATACGTACTGCCCATATCGCATGATGAGGTCGTGCATGGCAAAAAATCACTGCTTGATAAAATGTCGGGTGACTACTGGCAGAAATTTGCAACGGCGCGTTGCTTTGGCGTATATATGATGACACATCCCGGCAAAAAGCTCAACTTCATGGGTAATGAGATAGGTCAGTTTCGTGAGTGGGATGATGCAGGACAGATAGAATGGTTTTTGCTTGATTATCCGTCACATGCCGGCTATCAGCTTTTCTGGGCAGACATAAACAACTTTTATTTGCAGCATCCGCAGCTGTGGTATGATGACGGAGGTTGGAACGGATTTCGTTGGATAAATCCCAATGATGCCGAAAAGAGCGTATATTCGTACCGCCGTATCGGACGCCCGAAGCCCGCAAATGAAGCCGATATTTCCGACAAATCCCAGAGCGAGGTCTTCAGAGATCTGATAATAGTGCTTAATTTTACTCCGGTAGTGCGTCATGAATATGAGATTTATGTCGGTGAGGCCGGTGAATATGAGGAGCTGTTCAACAGCGACCTGTGCCGCTACGGCGGAAGCGGCGTGACCAACGCCGCGCTGTCGTCCGGGGACGACGGTATATTAAAGTTGACATTGCCTCCGCTGGGGGCGCTAATACTGCGTGCGAGATAAACGCACGGGAAAGGCGTAGAGTATGTTTAAGAAAAAAGAGTGCGTGGCCATGCTGTTGGCCGGCGGGCAGGGAAGCAGGCTGTATGCCCTGACCAAGCACACCGCGAAACCCGCGGTGCAATTCGGCGGTAAGTACCGCATTATCGATTTCCCCCTCTCAAACTGTGTCAACTCAGGCATCGATACTGTAGGTGTGCTGACGCAGTATCAGCCTTTGGTGCTCAACGATTACATGGGCAACGGTCTGCCGTGGGATCTGGACCGCACCTTCGGAGGTCTGAAGATACTGCCGCCTTATCAGGGCAACGAGGGGGCCGATTGGTATCGAGGCACTGCAAACGCCATTTATCAGAACCTCGAGTTTATCGATATGTTCGATCCGGATTACGTTCTGGTGCTGTCGGGAGATCACATTTACAAAATGGACTATTCCCGCATGCTCGATTATCACAAGCGCACCGGGGCTGCATGCACTATTGCTGTCCTGGAGGTACCGATCGAGGAGGCAAGCCGTTTCGGTATTATGACGACAGATGACCAAGGGCGCATTGTACGGTTTACCGAAAAGCCGGCAAAGCCGGAGAGTACAAAGGCCTCTATGGGAATTTATATATTTGACCGACACACATTGTACAAATACCTTGAGGCTGATGAGGCAGATCCGGCCTCCTCCAATGATTTCGGCAAAAATGTTATTCCGGCCATGCTGGCGGCTGGTGAGAGCATGTACGCATATGCCTTTGAGGGATACTGGAAGGATGTTGGTACTATTAACAGCCTTTGGGAGGCAAATATGGATATGCTGGGCGATCCTCCGAAGCTTGAGCTGGGAGGAGACAGCTGGCGCATTTTCTCACGTCACTATTGTCAGCCGCCGCAGTATATAGGAGGGCACGCCATAGTTGAAAATTCGGTCATTACCGAGGGCTGCGAGATATACGGCACGGTCAAAAACTGTGTTCTGGGTGCCGGAGTGCGTGTGATGCACGGCGCTTATGTCAAGGATTCTGTGATCATGGATGATGTGACTGTGGGTGAGGGTGCTACGGTGAACTACTCCATTATTGACTCGCAATCGGTTATCGGAGCGGGGGCGCGCGTTGGTGCCCCGCGGAGTAACGGAACGGAGATCGCCGTTGTCGGCTCGGGCGTTCACATACCGTCCGGCTCCGAGGTGTTTCCGGGTGACATGATTTCGTGAGCAAATGATTATGAATATAAAAAACTATCAGGAGGCATATGTATGACCGCGGCAGGATTGATTTTTTCCAATATACATGACTCAGGTATTACCGAGCTGACACGTCTGCGCACTATGGCCAGTGTTCCGTTCGGATGCCGTTACAGGCTCGTTGATTTCGCGCTCTCCAATTTTGTAAATGCCGATATTGCGAAGGTCGGTATTATAACTCACAATAACTATCAGTCCCTGCTGGATCACATCGGTTCCGGTAAGGACTGGGATCTGTCGCGCAGATCAGGAGGCATAAAAATACTTCCCCCATTCATCACGGCTTACGAAAATGCCGCATCGCGCCGGCTTTATTCGTCACGGCTTGAGGCGCTTTGCGGTGTTATGAACTTCATTACGCGCTGTCGTGAAGATTATATTGTGATGTCGGACTGTGACGCGGTGTACAACATTGATTTACGCGAGGTGATTCGTTGCCATGCCGAGTCGGGGGCCGATATTACCATTGTTACGGCAAACGTCAATCCGGGACTGGTAAAGCTTGATTCCGATACTACCGTTATACAGTCGGATGACGATGGCCGTATTACCGATTTTCTTGAGTACACTATTGATATGGAGCAGTCGCCGTCACTCGATATCAGTACCAACATCATGGTATTGAGCCGGGACTATCTTGTTTCTATAGTCAATGATGCTATGGCACACGGCTATACCAGCTTTTACCGTGACATAATGATACGCCGGCGCAAGCATGAGAATTTCCGGGTTTACCGTTATTCGGGATTTTACCGTCTGATAAACTCCATGGCGTCATATTTTGACGCGTCAATGAGCCTGCTCAATCCCGGTGAGCGTCAGACGCTGTTCGGAATTGCAAGTCGGCCGGTGCTTACCAAAGTCCGCAACTCGCCGCCTACCCGCTACACCGCGGGAGCAAGTGTCACAAACTCGCTGATCGCCGACGGTTGCGTTATCGAAGGCAAGGTCGAAAACTCGATCCTGTTCCGCGATGTTCACGTGGGCGAGGGGGCTGTCATCAAGAATTGCATATTGCTTCAGAACACCTACGTCGCCGACCGCTCCGATCTCAACTGCGTCGTAACTGACAAAGATGTGCTTATACGCGAGGGACGCCGGCTGTCCGGTTACCGCACATTGCCGTTCTTTGTTGGAAAGGGTGTGAGCGTATGACCAGGATACTTTTTGTCGGCGCCGAGGTAATGCCGTTAGCCGCAACAGGCGGCCTTGGTGATGTGTTAGGCTCGCTTCCTGCTGCGCTGGCGAAGGACAGCGACAACGACGTTCGCGTTGTTATGCCGCTTTATTCAGCCATCGGGCTCGAATGGCGGCGGCAGATGAAAACAGAGGCGGTGTTTGAGGTGAAGTTGTCATGGCGTAGAAAATATTGCGGAGTGCTGTCTCTGCGCCGTGATGATGTCACTTACTATTTTATTGACAACGAATACTACTTCAAACGAGACTCCCTGTACGGCAGCTATGATGACGCAGAGCGTTTTGCCTTTTTCTGCATGGCAGTGCCTGAATTAATGCAGCAGGTCGGATTTTATCCCGATGTGATGCACGCCAACGACTGGCAGGCGGCGCTGAGTGTTGTGTATCTCAAAAATCTCTACAGCTGGAGAGCTGAGTACAGCCATATCAAAACGGTTTTTACCATTCACAACATTGAGTATCAGGGACAGTATGATTTTGCCATACTCGGCGATGTGTTCGGACTGTCTGAATGGACACAAGGGCTTATGGATTGGAACGGCTGCATAAACCTCATGAAGGCCGCGATAGTTTCTGCTGATAGGGTGACGACCGTCAGCCCCAAGTACGCACAGGAAATACTAACCGACGGGCACGGACTTGAAGCGGTGCTGTGTCAGCAGTCTTGCAAACTGACCGGAATACTCAACGGTATAGATTATAATTACTACAATCCCGAAACGGATCCTGCGCTGTACCTCAATTACAGTGCAGCCGACCCATCAGGCAAAACAGGGGACAAACTGGCGCTTGAGGAAGAATTGTCGTTGCCGGCTGAGGCAGATGTGCCAACACTGGCGATAATATCCAGACTTGCATCACATAAGGGACTTGACCTTGTATGTGAAATAGCCTATAATTTAATAGACGAGCTTGACTGCCGCCTGATAGTGCTGGGCAAGGGGGAGAGCCGGTATGAGGATTTCTTCCGTCGGCTTGAATCCGACCGTCACGACCGTGTCAGGGCACTGATACAGTATGACCGTGAGCTGTCCCGCCGAATTTATGCAGGGGCCGACGTATTTGTCATGCCGTCTCGCCGCGAGCCGTGCGGACTGTCCCAGATGATAGCTTCACGTTACGGAGCAATTCCGGTAGTGCGCGAGACCGGCGGCCTGTATGATTCCATTAAGGGATATTGGGAGCAGGACGGTGAACTGCACGGAAACGGTTTTACGTTTGCCAACTACAGCTCACACGAGCTTTACGACCGTATACGTGCGGCGCTTGAGTTGTGGCGCGATGCAGGACGACGTGAGAGGTTTGTCCGAAAAATAATGAATATTGATTTCTCATGGGGCGCGTCTGCCGCCCGCTACCAACAGCTGTACCGCGAGCTTACTGCGGAGAAGGGCGATATATGAATCAGAAACAAATCCCAAATCAGACTAAGGGTGACAATCCCGGAGCTGAGCATATCCGGGCGGAGATAGAAGCAAAGCTGCTGCGCCACTTCGGTACCGATCCTGCCGATGCTACTCACGAGCAGATTTACAAGGCAACCGCGTTGACCGTCAAGGACATTCTCACCGAAAAGCGTGGAGAATACAAAAAGCAGGTCAACGCCCGCGGTGCACGGCGTGTGTATTATATGAGCATAGAGTTTCTGCTCGGACGTTCGCTCAAAACCAATCTGTGTAATTTAGGTCTTGATAAAGAGTACAGCCGTGCACTGAATTCCATGGGAGTGTCACTTGAAGAGCTGTATGACTGCGAGCCGGATGCGGGACTCGGCAATGGCGGTCTCGGCCGTCTTGCGGCCTGCTTTCTTGATTCGCTGTCGTCACTTGATTATCCCGCCACCGGATTTTCAATTTGCTATGAGTACGGCTTGTTCCGTCAGAAAATAATTGACGGTATACAGGTCGAGCTTCCGGACATATGGCTGCCGGGAGGAGATGTATGGCTTATTCCGCGTACAGACCGTATTTTTCATGTACGCTTTGGTGGTCGTGTCAAGGAAAACTGGCAGTCGGGCCATCTTGAAATAAGTTATGAGAACTGCGACGAGGTCGAAGCGGTGCCATACGATATGATGATTTCGGGTGCCGACTGCGATGCCGTATCACAGCTTCGACTGTGGCGCGCACGTGATATTCAGAACTTCAACATGGGGCTTTTCACGCAGGGCCAATACGTCCGTGCCCTTGAGGAAAGCAACCGCGCGGACATTATATCCAAAGTGCTTTATCCGTCGGACGAGCATACGGAAGGCAAGCTGCTGCGCCTGACTCAGCAGTATTTTCTGGTGTCGGCCTCAATGCAGAGCATAATACGTGACCACATTGCCGTTTACCGTACGCTGGACAACCTTCCGGATAAGGTTGCTATTCACATCAATGATACGCACCCTGCGCTATGTATTCCCGAGCTTATGCGAATATTGGTTGACGAATATTGCTTCACTTGGGACAAGGCGTGGAACTACGTTACGAGAATGGTGTCTTACACCAATCACACCGTTATGCCGGAGGCACTTGAGTGCTGGGGCGAGGATGTTTTCAAGCTGAAGCTGCCGCGTCTGTATATGATAATCAAGGAGATCAACGAGCGTTTTTGCCGCGAGGCGTGGAATGCTTTTCCGGGCAACTGGGATCGTATCTCACGTATGAGCATTGTGTGCGGCGGACAGATCAGAATGGCAAATCTGTCGGTTATCGGATCACATTCGGTAAACGGAGTGTCAAAACTTCACTCCGATATACTCAAGAAAACCACATTCCTTGACCTGTATCGCATGTATCCCGAGCGCTTTACCAATGTGACTAACGGAATCGCTCACCGTCGTTGGCTGTGCTATTCCAATCCGCGACTTGCCACTCTTCTTGATGAGTGCATCGGTGGTGGGTACAGGTCACATTCTCAGGAGCTGGCGGAGTTTGCAAAATTTGCAGATGATGAGCATGTTCTTGCAAGACTCGGAAAAATCAAACGTCAGAACAAGGCCGAATTTTCAACTGCTCTGGCGCGTCACACCGGGCAGGTCATAAACCCTGATACGCTGTTTGATGTTCAGATAAAGCGTCTGCATGAGTACAAGCGTCAGTTGTTGAATGCTTTGAACATTATCGGGTTATATCTTGATCTGCAGGACAATCCGGATATGGAAATACAGCCGCAAACGTTTATATTCGGTGCCAAGGCGGCTCCGGGATATTATATGGCAAAGCAGATCATACGTCTGCTGTATTATCTGGGTAAGGATATAGAAACACATTACAAAATAAGAGAGAAACTGCGTGTGGTGTTCCTTGAAGACTATAATGTGAGCATGGCTGAAGCACTTGTCCCGGCAGCCGAGGTCAGCGAGCAGATATCGCTTGCGGGCAAGGAGGCCAGCGGTACCGGTTGTATGAAGCTGATGATCAACGGTGCGCTGACTATAGGTACGCTTGACGGTGCAAACGTCGAGATGCAGGCTGCAGCCGGTGCCGACAATATGTATATTTTCGGTCTGAACAGCCGTGAGGTTGATGAGCTGTGGGCTCGCGGTTACAATGCCGCCGAGTATTATAACTCAAATCCGAGGCTCAGACGTATCGTAAACAGCCTTGATGCAGGATTTGCAGGAGAGTCTTTCTCGGAAATCGCGGCGTATCTTATAGCAGGGCACGGAATTGCCGATCCGTATATGTGCCTGGCGGATTTTGAGTCATACAGACTGGCACGTGAGCGCATGCTGCGGGACTACAGTGACAAGACACGCTGGAACCGTATGTCACTTTATAATATCGCGGCGGCGGGGCAGTTCTCGGCTGACCGAAGTATCGAAGAATATGCCCAGCGCATATGGGGACTCGAAAAAGTTAAGATCAAAAAGGATTGAAATGCTTGCTAAATTAAGTGAACAGGTGGGGGCGGGCGCCGTCCCCACTTTGCGTAAAACCTTATATTCATCTCAAACAGCCGAAGATGCCACATGCCGTGGTGCTTTTTCTGTGACGCACAGGCTGGAGCTTTGCCTGTGTGTTCCGGTGCGGCTTGGTATTACGTCGGTGACGTTGCGTTTGTGCCGCGACGGTTGCCCGGACGGTGACATACATCTCGATATTGCTAAAAACGAGTTTGGTATTGACCGCTACACCGTTACGCTACAGCTTTCCGAGCTGTGCGCCGGAGAGCGGTCGGGACTGTTTTATTATGAATTTATATTCAACCGCGGACGTGAGGTAATGTATTCGGATACCGTCAATAATGTGGATATGACGCTGTCCGGAGTGCCTGCACGGCGGTTTTTGTTGCTTGTTTACGAGGATGGCTTCAGCGTGCCTGATTGGTTGGGAAGCAATATTATATATCACATATTCGTAGACAGGTTTGGCAATACGGGTGATAGCTTACTTATTCGTGACGGTGCGGTCATCCATTCCGAGTGGGACAGTGACGTGCCGGATTATGCCGAGGTGCCGGGTGGTGATGTTGCAAACAATGACTTTTTCGGCGGCACTCTTGACGGTATAACCACACGGCTCGACTATCTCGGCTCCCTCGGCGTGGGTACGTTATATCTCAGTCCAGTGTTTGACTCGCCCTCAAACCACAAGTACGATACAGGAGATTATGAGTCTGTTGACACCATGTTCGGCGGAGATGCCGCGCTTGACCGTCTGCTCTCAGCAACTGCAGAGCGGGGAATGAAGGTCATACTTGACGGCGTATTTAACCACACCGGCGATGACAGCCGTTATTTCAACCGTTACGGCCATTATCCCGATCCGGGTGCATACCAATCTGTGGCATCACCGTATTTCAAATGGTACAATTTCCGTGAATATCCCGATCAGTACGAATGTTGGTGGAATATACGCATAATGCCGCGCCTGCGCCATGACAATCCGGATTGCCGTCATTATTTCACGGGTGACGACGGCATCGGTGCGCGCTACATCAGACGCGGGATATCAGGGTGGCGGCTTGACGTCGCAGATGAGCTGAACGATGACTTTCTTGACGAATTTCGCGAGAGCGTCAAGCGCGTGTCAGACGGTCAGGCGGTGATTATCGGTGAGGTGTGGGAAAACGCTGCCGATAAGCAGGCATACGGCAGGCGTCGCAGATATCTGCAGGGCCGTCAGCTTGACAGCGTCATGAACTACCCGGTGCGCAACGGAATTATTGATTTTATTCTTCACCGTGACGGACGATTGTTGTACGACACATTGACGGGGATATATGCGTCGTATCCTCCGGCTGTGTGTAACAGCCTGATGAATTTGCTGGGAACGCACGATACAGAACGTATACTGACCGTATTGGCTGATGCCGGCACCGATATGATGTCAAACTCGCAACTTGCAAGCTATAGACTTCCGCCGGACAAACGCGATTTGGCACGCCAAAGGCTGATACTTGCCTCAACAATTCAGTACACGATTTACGGCACACCGTCTCTGTACTACGGCGACGAGGCGGGAATGGAAGGCGGGCGAGATCCGTTTTGCCGTATGCCGTTCCCGTGGGGGCACGAGGACATGCAGCTGCTCGGACATTACCGCAGGCTCGGCTTAATACGGCGCGAGGCGGTATACAGTGGGGGCGACTTTCGTGTGCTGGAGTATGGCAACGGCTATTTTGCCTTTGAACGTACTAAAAACGGTGAGCGCATAATAACCGCGGTAAACTGTTCAGACATTCCACATTGCTTTACTACTATGACGCAAAAATATAAAGATTTGCTTTCCAATGCTGATTATTGTGAAAATGTGATGCTCGGAGCTATGCAAGCGGCAGTACTCAAGGAGATAAGTGATGTTTAAAAAGGTCTTTTCATTCTGGACAAAATCCAAAAATCCGGATAGTCCACGTTATCGCTATGACATGGCAAAGCGTATATGCGGTCACCATATCAAGTATGTTACAGAGCGCCACGGTGAAGAGCCTGAAGAGGTCATAGGTAAGGACGGAGCACTCAACATACGTGATGACGAACTGCTTGTGTTTGCCTCCTCGGATATACTCATGCGCTGTAAAATCGAGCAAATGCAGGCATGGGAGCTTCTCAGCCATGACGGCGTTGTCATTACGGCGCCCGACCTTGAGCACGGAGGCCTGGAACGTACTATAATTGTGCATTACGTATATTACCGCTGAACGCAAGCTTTCAGTTGACTAAAGAAAAAGCCACCGACACGAGCGTGCAAGGTTAGCGGTATAATATAACAACCGAATAAGCGCCTTTACGCAAAACACCGGGGAAGAATAATCCGTGGTGGAACCAAGCATCCTTGTATAATGTAAGTGGATTGACACCGCTTATAAGGAGGCTTTAAAATGAAATAAGAAAATAACGGGATAAAGAGCATCGCCCACAGCAAATACATGATTAAGCAGGTATATAAAGGCAGCCGCTAGCGTGCGGCTGCCTTTGATTGTAATGCAATGTTAAGCTTTCGGTGTCCCTTTTAGGTGCTAAGTCTGTATTTGTTTCTTATAGTTAGTGGCTGTGCAAGCCACCGGCTTCGCCGGAGGTTATGCCTTACCTATAATGGAGATTATTTTTGGGTTACCCGTTAGAACTTTGCGTAGGTTATTTATTAATTATCTTGGGCATTCCGGTACTTACGGTTCCGGGCGTAGCAGTTACCTTAACCTGAGATGGCAACTGGGTGAAAGTGTAATTCATAGAGTACGAAAATGTAATTGCTTTGTTGGCTTGAACATCGTTATAGCCCGTATCTCTATTATACCATATCCTGCCGATAACCGTTGTGCCTTTCCTCAATTCTATATGGACCGGATACTTTTGCGGCAATGCAGCTCCACCGACAATGATCACCTGATTTGAATTCAGATCCGTTCCGTAGAACTTGTTGAAATCGGCAAGAGTGAGAGCGTTGTTATGACGTACCCAGACCACTATTGCTGAATGAGGTTGAATTTCGCCACTGAGCTGCCATGTGTTATTGGCTATTTCATCGCTCTTGGCACCGGGCTTAGGTCTGCAACAGATGCTGTAATCTGAGAGCTTGATGACGTTGTTGCTGTTGTTGTAGAGCTCTATGAATTCATATTCATCGTCCTCTTTGCCGGTTGTCCATGGGACTATTTCGGTGAACATCAGTTCCGCAAGCTCCGAATACATTACAGCCTTGTATTCGGTTCCGTCAAGTGTGCCGGTAACTATTGCATATACTCTTACTGAACTTATGCTGTATGGAACATCCGCATATGGAACGACGGTTGCACCGGGAGCAATATCTCCAATCTTTGTTGTTGCCTTCGGAGTAATTTTACGTGCCAATGAGATTCCGGTTGCGTTACCAAGATAAAACTCTACCTTGGCATTCTCGATCGTACCCTTGGAGTTATTCTTTACATAGGCATATATTCTGTGGGATTTTGTTTGCTCCTCGGCTACCAATTCCTGGTCAAGCTTTTGTATGCTCAGAACGTCCCGGTTTTCGACCCACACGGGTGCTGTTACGCAGTAATTTGTACCGTCAGTGATCTTTACATAGTAGTAATCGTAATCTGCCGGTAGATCGAGCTCCCAATCTATTTTCTTGTTTTTGCCAACAGCTTTATAGGCGACTACAATTCCGTCTTCAGCTATTATGCTAAGCGTTCCGAGACCGGTTTCTTTGGCAGTTTCTGCATTGACGGTAATATGGAGACTGCTTGGATTGTCGAGTCTCGCACCCATCCATTCGTCATTAACTTTATAATAGACCTTAAGCGATTTGTCTGTTGTGGTATATGTTCTGTTTTTGAAAAATGCCTCAACAATGTTAGCTCTGGTCAGAGCGGGAGCCAGTGCATATCCACAGTATTCGTAAGCATTGCCCCAGTTTGGAGTATGGTTATCCTCGTTGTACATCGGAGAAGTATGCCAGCCCTTTGACAAACTCAAAGCATAGACCTCATCATAGCCCTTTCCCTTGATTTCCGAAAGAACGACCGTGCTATCGAATTTATCTGTTCTGCCTTCAAATTCAAGAAAGTTACCCCACGTATATCCGGGATGGTTGAACATGGTCACAATGTTATTTTTAGAGGAATTGTATTTGTAATAATTATATAGCGGGAGCTCTCTTGTTGTTAGTCTTGTACTGTTAATAGTGTTTAAGTGACCATAATATCCGGTGGATTGGCCGTATGTCTGTTCAAATCCATAAAGGGTCACGTATTGTCCGGGGTCATTCAGTTTGTCTGCAGTGGCAATATGAATATTAGTATATTCGGTTTGGGTGATGGAGTTTGAGTGGTCGGTTACAGCAAAGAAATCCAATTTAGCCACATCTCTTGCATATTCATATGCTTGCAGTACCGTACCTTGACCATCGGATTCAGAGGTATGAGCATGAACCTCGCCGGAATAGAGATTCATGATATCACCATTTCCGCAGGAGAATGTGTTTGAATACACACTGAAGTTGCCGGCTTTGTCGGTAAGCTTCAGATATGCTGTATAATCCCCACTCTCAACTGTGAAGCCTCTTGCGATGACCTTTGAAGAACTTATTTCCGCATATTGGGTATAGTCTTTTCCGTTGATCATCAACTGAAATCCGTCTTCTGCCAGCGAATTGATATCGCTGATGGTGTACGACAGATCCGGAGTATATACATCCTCGTAATAGTAAGTGTTCTCAGGTGTGTGTGAAATAACACTAAGAGTGGCGTTCGACGCATAAGTAGCATTTTCGGGGAAAACAATGTAATCACCGTTTACACTGAATCCTTGAATATACGATAGTGCTTGCTTGTAACCATCTATATTCTGTGCATATACCCGAATATACCTATCCGATGATACTATACCGAAGGTTGCTTTATCATCGGCCGGGTAGGGAAACTCATCACAACTTACTTTCCCAACCAGGATCATTACATCGGATTCTACCATAGAGGTCTCGGTATAACTGGTTACAACAATCGATTGGTTAAATTTGTTTATATAGTCTCTTAACTGCTGGACTGCCTTCACCAGATCTGCATCAGCATTGTTTTCATATACAAGCGCAACGTTTTTGTTGACATTCGGTCCTGCAATCAAAATGCCTTCTGGAATCTTAACTACGTCTTCGGTATCAGTTGTGTCGGAAACAGTCGGCGATGTTGTTTCAATAGAATCTGTATCGGCAGGTGTTGTAACTACATTGTCATTTGTTCCGATATTGCATGAAACAAAACTAAGTACCATAAAGAGTACCAGTATGGTCGCTAAGAGTCTTTTCATCATTTTTTGCCTCTCATTATTTTATTATTTTGAAATAGAAATTCATGATCATACTTTCCCGAGGGATTCATCAGGCTTATTCTGTCGTTATCTGAAGCTTCTTTGGAAAACAGGTCATTTTTTGCATGCTGATCCCACAAGAACAATTACACAAATATAGTATAGTATATTATCAGAACAATGTCAATAACATTATTAGAAACGGTGTCAGAAACCATGAAATTATTATTTTTCGTTGTTACGATGAAAAGCGGAATTACAGCCGGCACTCACAGCTTGACTGTAAACCTAACATGACTGAAATCACAGGCTTTCCCCCTGCTTTTAGCGACAGGGACTATCTTCTGCTGATACAAAATAGCCTCAGAAACAAAGATACCGAGGCAATCAAGTGCCTCGGTATTTCTGCCGCCGATTTTTCCGTTGAAGATGCAAAGAAATACCGGTGGATTTTTCTTTAGTTAATGACTCGGTTTTTATTCAGCAGATTCTGTATAGTCGTTGAGGTCGTCGGGCAATATGACTTCAACTGGCGTGCCGGGATTGACGTACTCAACTTCTGCGGTTATAAGCGTGGATATTGACGGAATACCGTAGGTAGCAAATTGTACATCGGCCTTGAAGGTTATGGTGAATCTGGATATGTATCCGTCCGCCGTTATTATGATCGACAGTTTGATGTCATCAATTGAAGTGTTGTCCGTGACGCTGACATACTCGCTCAGCTGCTTGAAACTGGCAATAAACTGCTCTGTTGACAGTGCAAGATTGATTGTCTTGGTACCGTCACTGTTTTTGATCAGTTCAACGTCCTTCAGCACGTCCTCGGGAAGCTCGACGGTAATTCTGTCTATCATGTCAGAGAGGTTGTAATCGATGCTTACGGTGCTTTTGATGTCTGACTTGATTTTTTTCTGTCCGATCACATAATAGGCGTATCCATCCTTATTGTAGACCGAAATATCGAGTTTTTGACTGCCGAACCCTACTCTCATTGTTCCGCAATATGCCGGCGTGTCGCTGTTAAGACCGGATGCTTTTATGTTGTATTCACTGGTGTATCCTGCCGCCGCGGAAATTGAGGAATAAAGTCCTTGAGCTGATATTTGCTGATCAATTTTAATGTTACATTCATAGGAGTCAAGTGAATCTGTCTTTTTCATGGCATCAGTGAATGCCATGTATGCCTCGGCATGCTCACATGACGTGAACATCATCGTCGACAAAAGCAATAATAAGGCAAGCAATAACGAGGTTGTTTTTTTCATTGTTTATCTCCTTTCAGGAACAATCCCATAATCATTATAGCACTCCTGTTCAGTAAAGTCAACAAAATTTTGTTTTTGCTCAATTGTACCGTAAGAACATCCTGTACAGCAGAAGTCCTCCGTTTTTAGCTGCATGTAGCATGTGGTAACCCAAGCCGTTGCGACGCAGATAATCGTCGCTTTCCGGCGCTGTGCCCGCACCGGACGGAAGCTTACCGCGATAAATTGCAAATTTGTTGTAAATCCTCTCTAATGTGCGAATGGAGCAGAAGTGCGGTATAAGGTTACTGCGACGTATTGCGGCATGGCGTAAAAGCTCGGTTGCAAACTCGATGCAGGTAAATGCCTGTTCAATGTGTACATTGATGTGAAAAGGGAACACTGCCGCCGAGGCAAGGTTATAAATATACTTGTCGCACTGCTTTTCCAATCTGTATGTATACTGACTTGCCTTGAGGTATTGCTCTTCATCAACCGGAATGGCGCAGATCTTAACAATGGCATATCTGGAGTCTCCTATAAACCGCGCGGAGGATTCTTTGACAAATCCTCCGTAAAAAGGAGTATCCTTGTAGTGCCTTGCAAATGAATATATAGGATTCAATTTATCAGACAACGACACCGAAACATGATTGAATTCAAATCCTGTAACGGCACGGATAAGACTGCCCATGCGGGTATCTGTATGTGAAAATATGAGGTATATGTACCTGTTCTCTGAGTTATTCATGATTGGACGTTAAAACACGGTCGGCGTCATCTATTTGTTCACGGTAGAATGAAACGGTATTCATAGGCTCCTCCTATTTGATGGTATGTACACATTATAACACATATGGTTTTGTAATGCAACATAAAAAGAGCTTCCGGTCACGACGGAAGCTCTGACTTAATAAATAAACTTAGTTAAGAGCGTTCAGCTTCTTTGTGAACTTGCTCTTTCTGTGCGACGCGGTGTTCTTGTGGAGAATGCCGCGTGCCGATGCCTGATCTACCTTTTTGACTGCTGCAAGGTAGGCTGCTTTAGCAGCATCCTTATCGCCTGACTCAACAGCCATATCGAACTTCTTGATAATAGTTTTCATCTCGGAGCGATACATTTTGTTGCGCAGGGTGCGAGCTTCAGTGGTTTTTACACGCTTTTTGGCGCTTTTGATATTAGGCATGGTTCCTCTCCTTTCCGCAAAATTTCAGGCTACGCCGCCGCCTGAGAGGGTGCAGTGGCGCTCTTTCCCATACAGCTTAATATGATACCATATTTCTTTCAAAAAAGCAAGAGATTTTTAAAAAATATTATGATTTTTTTGAAAATTTTTGAGCGCACTGTATGCTTATGTATTATTCGATGGTGTTTTGATTTTAGTCGCTCAGCCAGGCAGGTCTGCCGGAACTGTCTTTTTGAACTCAGTGCTCGAGCACTTATTCAACCTCGTTTTGTTCCTCAGGCTTGCTTCCGGTTTCGATTTTCTGCTTGGCCTTAGCGCTTACACGGCTGGCCTCAGCCATGCCGGAGCGTATCAGCGCGAGTATAAACACCCACGCGATGACAGTGAGCAGAACGAGCACTGGAATGATACTGAATGGCATATCCCACATGGCATGAAGTATTATCGGAACGGGAAACAGCTTCCAGAAATCTACACTTTTGAAAATGTGCATTCTGAACTCATCCCCGCCCTTGGCAAACATAATGGCAGCCCCTGACATGGCAGCCCA